>DASQAE010000599.1:0-2874 GCA_035635915.1 Burkholderiaceae bacterium
CGGCGCTTCTTCATCGGGCTGCGGGAGCCACAGGCCGTGCAGGCGTACAGCTTCGCCAAGCTGCTCCGGGTGCGTCGACACGAAGTCGATCCAGACGTCGTGCATGCCTTGGGCCGCCACCTGCCCAGGGACCCAGATGTCGTCAGTGGGCTGGAAGATCCAGCGCCGCTGCTGGTAGTCCACCACCGCGCACCCCGCCATGTCGGCGCACAGAAGGGCGGCCACGACAAACCTGAGGGCCGCCAAAAGCAGGCGGCCGAGTGCGCCCCTTTGCCGTTCGGCGGCGGGCTTGTCGTCCATGGCGGAGATGTTCGCACGGCTGGCCGGCCCAGTGGGGCTCGGTCGGAGCAACGCGAAACTGCGGGCTCGAAAGCGCGATCTCAAATCTGCTTTCGAGCATCCGTCATGGCACAACGCAGCGCGCTAAGACCGTGAAGGCTTGATCAAGGGGTCGACCTTCAAGTCAGGAGGGTTCGGAGCCCCAGTGCCGCTCACTGCGTGTAGGTGAATTCGGGAAGCTCCTTCAACTGCTCCTTCGATGCGCCGGGCAGGACCGCCTTGGGCGGCGCGAACTGCGCGAAACGGTCTACAGGCACCGCGACCAGGTGCTTGTTGATGCCGAGGAACCCGCCGACGTCGACGACCGCCACCGTCAACTCGCCCTTGGGCGACACGATCAGATCGTCGACGCTGCCGACCTTTTCGTTGTTGTCGTTGTAGACCGTTGTCTTCAGAAGCTTGGACGCGCGCCATCCTGTCGCTACGAGCGCGGATTGGGTAACGGTTGTCCTCAGCGGCACGACACCGGCCACCGGCGCCACGGCGTCGTTTTTGGCGTCCATCTGCGCACAGTTGACCAACGCGAGGCTGCCCGACGCAGCGAAGCAGACGGCGGCAATGAGTCGGATGCGGTTGTGGTTCATGGTGACACTTCCTTTCGTTGTGGTTTCAAACACGACCGACAATCAACTGATCCCGAACAAGGGCGCTCGACGCGATAGCGACAGCGGGCCGGGCCACGCTAAAGCCAGCAGGCCGACGACCAGCGCGAGCACGCCGCGCAGCACGTGCACCCACCAAAAGATCGCTCATTGCCGTCACTCCCGTCGGCGTCGAACAGGTTGGTACAGGTTAGGCAGCGTGTTTCCCGGTGTCTTGCGGGTTCCTGTTCATGTGTACCGGTTTCCTGCGGTGTTGTCGCACGGGCGAAATTGCGCCAGCGCCCGGCCTTGATGGTGAGCGCGCCTGCCATGCGGAGTCGCCCTCTCAGCGACGGTACAGCGCTTCGATCTGCGCTGCGAAGTGCGGGGCGAGGTTGTTGCGCTTGAGCTTGAGCGTGGGCGTAAGCAGCGTGTTCTCGACAGTCCATGGCTCGAGCGTGAGCAATACGGCGCGCGGCTGCGCGTAGTGGGGGAAGTTGCTGGTGAGCGCACGGATGCGCTCCAGCACCGCGGCTCGCGCGGCCGGCGCGGCAAGGCTCTCCGGCGGCGCGGGATCCAGATGCAGGCCCGCGGCAAGATGCTCCCAGCGCGGCCGGTTTAACACGACGATGCAAGCGATGAATGGCCGGTTGTCGCCGAAGGCGTAGGCCTGTTCAAACAACGGATCGGCGGTGATAGCGAGCTCCAGGTCCACCGGCGCGATCTTCTCTCCGGTCGAAGTGACGATGATCTCCTTCACGCGACCGAGGATGCGAATGCGGCCGGCCTCGATCGCCGCCTGGTCGCCGGTGTGCAGCCAGCCTTCTTCGATGGCGCGCGCCGTGTCTTCATCGCGCTTCCAGTAGCCGCGCATGACGCCCGGTCCGCGCACCAGCAACTCGTGGTTGTCGCCGATGCGCACGTCCACGCCGGGCAGCGCACGGCCGACCGTGGCGGGGTCGTTGTCGTCCAGTGCGTTGACCGCGATCACAGGTGATGTTTCGGTCATGCCATAACCTTGAAGGACCGGCAAACCGAGACCAAGAAAACAGCGCGCGATCGGCGCCGAAAGCGGGGCGCCGCCACTGACCGCCAGCCGCAAACGCCCGCCGAACTGCGCCTGCAGCCGACGCGCGACACCTCGGCCTACCAGCAACCAGAGCAGCGCATCGAGCGTGCGTGAGCCCGCAGCATCGAACGCCAGGTGCTGTTCGCGGCAGAAGCGCCGCCAGCCAGCCGCTACTGCGAGCTCAAAGGCGCGTTGTCGCAGCGGGGAGCCTTCCAGCATGGCTTGCAAGCGTGCATAGATGCGCTCGTAGATGCGTGGCACGGACACGAGGATGGTTGGCCTCACGGCCTGCAGATCCTCGGCCAGTTGGCTCACCGAGCGTGCAAAGGCCACGCAGCAACCCGCCGCGATCGGCAGGTAGTACCCTGCGGTGCGCTCGAAGGTATGCGATAGCGGAAGGAACGACAGGAACAGGTCGCTCGGATTCGCTGCGACGCGCGCAAGCGATGCCCACACATTCGAGACAACATTGCGGTGCGTGAGCATCACGCCCTTCGGCTTTCCGGTCGTGCCCGAGGTGTAGACCAATGCTGCCAGGTCGTCCTCGACAGGCGGCTGTATGGCCGCCACTTGCTCCGCGCGTGCCAACCATGGGTCGAGCGCCATCACGGACACGCCGCCGGCCTCCGGCGCGCGGATCGTCGTAATGTCACGCAGCACCACCTCACGCAGGCCGGGCAGGGGCTGCGCCAGCGATGCGATGGCGTTCCATTGTTCGATCGTCGAGGCAACCAGCACGGACGCCTCGCTATCGCGCAGGATGTAGGCGATGCTGGCTGGGTTGTCGATCGCGTGCAGCGGCACCGGCACGCAGGCGAGCGCCAGCGCCGCCTGGTCGATGCACACGGCATCGAGCCCATTCGGCAGCAGGATCGCGATTCGCGC
>DASQAE010000600.1:0-3934 GCA_035635915.1 Burkholderiaceae bacterium
GAGCGGCTGGAACCTACGAGCGGCGAAAAGTCCGGCTGATGTGCCTCGTCCACCGGTGTTGGCACAGCCACGACGATGAAGTCCGCTTCTTTGAGCGCGCGCGGATCGGTGGTGACCTCAAGCTTCTCGGCCGCTCTCAGATCCGCCGTGGTTACCTCCCCGGTTGGATCGACATGGCGCTTGTACGCGTCGACTTTTGCTTGCGACAGATCGAAACCGATCGTGCGGTACTTCTTGCCGAATTCGACCGCGAGCGGCAGACCGACGTAACCGAGGCCGACAACTGCAACTACCGTCATGTGTTTCCTTTGGTCCTGAAAGAAAATCCGGGCCCCCGCCCGCCTACAACTTCTGCAGCATTTCGGCGGCAGCTCGCTTCTCAGCCGCGTCTTCTTTCGCCTCGACGATTTCACGCAGCTCCTTGCGTGCAGCATCCTTCTGTCCACTGATGACCAGTGCGCGCGCATAACTGAGGCGCAGGTCGAATCGAGCCGGCGCGAGTTCGCGCGCCTTCGACAGGTACTCAAGGCCACGATTTGTTTCGCCCTGCCTGACCAGCAAGGTGCCCAGCGTGTCGAGCACTGAAGCGCTTTGCGGCGCCAGCTTGGCCGCACGTTCGGCGTACGAAATCGCCTTCGTATCCCCGGTTTCACCGCCGATCCAGGCGAGGTTGTTCAGGGCAACGACGTTGTTTGGTTCAACCGAAATCAGGGCCTGGTATTGCGCTCCCGCATTCTTCAAGTCGCGCGCGCGCATCGCGCGATCCGCAAGCAGCATGCGTACGGTGCTGTCACGCGGGTTGTCGGCGAGCCAGCGCGTGGTGAACGCCTCCGCGTCTGCAGTTTTGCCGTCTGCGAACATGCTGCCGACAAGCTTGCTTGCGATCGGTCCGGCGGTCGGCTCAACCTTGAGTGCGTCGCGGTACGCGCGCTCCGCGTCCGCAGGTTTCTTCTGCGTGAGATAGATGTCACCTTCGAGGATATAACCGCCCGCGAATTTCGGCGCCCGCTTCTGCAACTCACGCGCTTGTTTGAGCGCGAGGTCGGGCTTGCCTTGAGTAAGCATCATGGCGATCAGGTCGCGATCGATCTGCCGATTCTCGGGTGCAATCTTCTGCGCCCGCAGCAACGCCTCGATTGCGCGATCGTAGTTGTGGGCGCGCGCATGCAACGCAGCCAGGCGCAGTAACGGCTCGGCGATTCCAGGACGCATCTGAACCAGGCGGTTGATTGAATCCGTCGCGAGATTTGTCTCGCCGGCAGCTTCCTGGGCGAAAGCCAGCGCCTCGATCACACGCGCGTCCTTCGGCAGAGCGGCCGCGGCGTCCTGCGCCGCCGAAAGCGCGGCGCGCGGGTCCTTGTTGCGCAAGTGATGATCGATGAGCGCGATGCGGGCATTCGACGACTGCGTGTTGGCGCTGATCGCTTTTTGCAACAGCGCCGTCACGTCCTTGCTTGGCGCGCCGCTGCGAAACTCGACTTCCGCCTGCGCCAGGATGATCTGCTCGTTCTTTGGATCCTTTTCGAGCATGGCCGCAAGGCGCTTGCGCGCAGCGTCCGTCTTTTTTTCGACCAGATCCAGATTCGCAAGGCTGAATGCCGCTGGAAGGAAGGTGGCAGCGGCCTGGAGCGCACGCTCAAAGCTTGCGCGCGCTCCCGCAGAATCCTTCTGCAGCATCTGCACGCCGCCCAGCAGCTGGAACGACACCGGGTTATTGGGTTGCTTTTTGGCGAGGGCGCGCGCGGCAGCAAGCGCCTTTGGTAGGTCGCGACGACGCAGGTGACTCATCACGAGCGCGATGTCGGCCTGATTGTCCTTGGCGTCCGCATTTGCCGCGGCCTCGAGCTCGCGGATGCCCTCTTCAGCATGACCCCGTGCAAGGGCGATCTGGCCGAGCCGCGTGCGCGCCGCCACGCCCTGCCCATCGACCTGTGCCGCCTGTTCGAAGTACGTCGCTGCCCGGCGCAGGTCGCCGTTCGCCAGGTAGGTTTCGCCTGCCAGCATCAGCATCGACGGTGAAGGCTCCACGCCTCCGGCCACCAACGGTTGCAGAGCCTCGAGGGCACGCGCCGGTTGCGCCGAGCGCAGCAGCGTCGCAACGAGCAAACGGCGCGCGCCGGCATGCGACGGTGCGCGTGCAAGCGCGCGGCGCAAGCTGTCCTCCGCCGAAGCCGTTTGTCCGGCCTGGAGTTCGATCGCGCCCGCGAGCACAAGTGTCGGAACGTGATCCGGGGCGCTCTTGAGCACGCGTAGTGCGAAGTCGCGCGCTTTGCTGAGTTCGCCCTTGCGGTAGGCGAGCAGGCCGTCGAAATAGACGATGCGCAGGTCGCCACGAGCGACCTTGCGCGCTGCCTCGATCTGCGCGGAGGCATCGTTGAATGCGCCATCGTCGAGCGCAAGCGAGATCAACGAGAAGTGTGCCGGCAGCGAACCTGGATCCACTTGCAGCGCATTGCGCAGCAGCGCCTTCGCTCCGTCGCGATCGCCATTGGCAAGAAGCGCATCCGCCTTCAGCGCGTAAGCATCGCCGGTTTGCGGCGCAGCTTTGATTACCGCGTCGGCGATCCTGATTGCCTCTTCGACGCGTCCCTCGCGAAGGGCAAGCCGCACCTGCCCGAGTCGGGCCGGCGCAAAGTCGGGAGCGGCCTTCAGCGCCGCTTCGAAGGCCTGCGCTGCCTGGACCGTATCGCCGCTCGCAAGAAATGCCTCGCCGATGTAGCTGCGTACACGTCCTTCGGCGGCTGGATCATCGAACTTGCGGTTGCCCAACTCCCTGAACAACACGTCGAACTCGCGCATTTCGAACATGCTGCGCGCGAGCGACGGCAACACCTTGTTCTCCGGCTGCTTCAGTTCGAGTGCACGCCGCAGCTCCTTCTCGGCAGAGGCCGGATCACGTGTCTCGAGCAGTGACTGTCCGAGCAGCAAGCGCGCCTCGCCATTGTTCGGCGCCTGCAGCAAGGAATTTTTGAGCTGAATCACAGCCGCGCTGTAATTGCCCTTGGCGGCGTAGTCCTTTGCCGAGGCGACCAAAACGTCGGGGCCCTCCTTATTGCAGCCCGCCAGCAGCGCCGCCAGAAAGCAGGCGACACCGACGCGCATCGCCGCGTGCCTGCACGAGTCGAGCCGGTCAAGCACGAGCGTTGCGATCTGCATCGATTTACCTCGTCCTACCTGAGCCCGAAGCGATGCATCAGGTCGTATAGCGTGGGGCGAGAGATGCCCAGGAGATCTGCAGCGCGGCTCAAATTGTTGTTCGTGCGTCCGAGCGCCCGCAGCAGCGCATGTCGCTCTGCCTCGTCGCGCACCCAGCGCAGGTTCAGATTCTCGCCGCCGTTGCCCTTTGTTTCGCCAAGCCCGACATCGGCGGCATGCATCACTCCGCCCTCGGCCATGATCACCGCGCGCTTCAGCACGTTCTCCAGCTCGCGCACGTTGCCTGGCCAGCGATGGCGCTCGATCGCGTCGATTGCATCGGGCGCAAGCGTCAGCGTCCCTCGTTTCATGTCAGCGGCGATCTTCTGCACAAACGCGTGCGCAAGCAGGCTGGTATCGCCTGCGCGCGTGCGCAACGGCGGGACCTCGATCACGATCTCGGCCAGTCGGTAGTAGAGGTCCTCGCGGAACTTGCCTTCTCCGATCAGCGCCTTCAGATTGCGGTGGGTCGCGCACACCACGCGCACATCGACCGCGATCTCTTCACGTCCCCCGAGCCGTTCAATGCGCCGCTCCTGCAGGAAGCGCAGCAGTTTCGCCTGTAGCGCGAACGGCAAGTCGCCGATTTCGTCCAGAAACAGCGTTCCTTTGTTCGCGACCTCGATCTTGCCGGGCGTCAGTTTGGCGGCGCCGGTGAAAGCGCCCTTCTCATAGCCGAACAGCTCGCTCTCGAGCAGAGTTTCCGGAATGGCCGCGCAGTTGATCGCAACGAACCGAT
>DASQAE010000601.1:0-3865 GCA_035635915.1 Burkholderiaceae bacterium
TGCGCAGCGTGGTTCGCAGCAGGTAATACGGCAGATACCGAGGGTCCAGGGTCAGCGGCAGTACGTCGCCTACCTGATAGGGCGTCGCCATCTGCGAGGCGCCGTAGCCAAGCAGCGCGAGGGCAGCCAGCACCAGTGGCAGCAGCGCCCAGTCCCAACGGTTGACGGCCGCCTCGACCGTCTGCCGAGGGAAGAACTGCTTGCTGTTTTGCATGGGCCGATCGTCGCGAGCCGCGATCATCCCATGGGCAACCTGTCATTCGTCCGACACGGTCTTCAGCCTGGTGCAGTGTTGGTCCAGTCGCGAGTCCATGCCGCAATGAACACTCCAAGTCGGCTTCTGCCTTCCTGACAAGCGGTTGACGCTCGAGGCGCTCGCGCGCCGATTGGCCGCGCGTCCAAGCGGCAGCCCGCAAGCGGTGTTCGGGGGCCGACAGCACAGAAGCCGTCGCGGAGTTGTTCGCGTGGGACTAGCGGAGCTGCACGAAGCCCGAGCCCTTGGTTGGCTCGCGAACAGCGATGGATCAGGAAGTGAAGTGATGGCGCGCCTGACAGGAGTCGAACCTGCGACCTACGGCTTCGGAGGCCGTCACTCTATCCACTGAGCTACAGGCGCGCGACGTGGCGAGGATACCTGCTTCGCCTCAGTCGCGTTCATAGCCGCCGCTATACTCCGGCCCCTTCCCCGCACTACAGCCTCCCCGCGAGCCACTGCCGATGTCCGATCAGCACGCATCACCTATCAAGACGCCTAAGCAGCTGGTCATCGTCATCGCACTTGCGTTCATCGTTACGATCACAATCATCGTGCTGCTGGCGACGTACGTCGCTGGCCATAGTCTGCAGGGCGCAGGGTCCACTTGGATGTCGCCCGAGGCGGTAGCAGAGCGCTTGAAGCCCATCGGGACCGTGACCTTCGCCGAGGCAGGTGGTGCGAAAACGCTGCAAGGTGGCGAGGCGGTGTACAAGGCTAGATGTGCGGCCTGCCACACAACCGGCGCGGCCGGTGCTCCCAAGGCGGGCGATTCCGCTGCATGGGGTCCGCGCATCAAGCAAGGCTTTGAAACCCTCGTCAAACATGCGACCGAGGGCTTCAAGGCCATGCCCGCCAAAGGCGGCAACGCCGATCTCGATCCGATCGAGGTGGCACGCGCTGTCGCCTACATGGCGAATCAGGCCGGCGGCAAGTTCAAGGAACCGGACCCACCAGCCGCGAATCCGCCCACGGCGTCAAAGTAACGCTACGGATTTAGCTGCTGGAAAACGAGCCGCGCGAGGACGGCGAGTTCGTCCTTGTTGAGATCGCCGACCAGGGCGTAACCGAACGGCCCGTCGACCCAATAGAACACCGACGTGCGGCCTTCCTGCGCAAAGCGGAAGGCCGTGTCGGTATTCGGCGACTCGCGCCGCACTACCAGGGAAAGGCGCTTGCCCTGGGCGTTCTCGTACATCAGCAGCGCAACCGGCGTGGTCTTGTCGCCGATCGTGCCGCCAGCAAACGCAGGCAACAGGCGCCCGCCAAGCAACTGATAACCCGACTGCAACAACGATGGTGCCTTTAGCGGTGCATCGAGACGTTTGGACAACCAGGCGAGCAGGTGCTGCTCCTCGCGCGCGGTCACCTCGACCGGGTGCCGCACCTCGGGGACGTACGCCGCATGCGCCAACAACGCCTCGCGGGCAATCGAAGCGCGTGCCGCGCCCGGCGCAGGCGCCCAATAGCCGCGCGCCATGAAGCCGATCCCTATACCCAACGCGAGCGTGGCTGCGAGTGCCGCCACGTTGCGCCAGGAGAACGGCGCGGCCGCCACGCGCCCGCGCGTCTCCACCTTCAGCGTGTGCGCCTCTTCGAGCACCCGGTCGAACAGCCGATGGAGGATTTCGTTCTGCGTGGCCCAGGCGCGCGCCCGTGCGGCGGTTTCTGGGTGCAACGCCAGGTGCGCTTCGACCGCGCCGCGCTCGTCGGAAGTCAGCCCGCCGTCGACATAGGCGTGCAGGATCTCTTCGCCAAGCCCTTTGCGCATCGTCATTTCACTCGCCGCAGCCCGTTTTGGCCGTCGGAGCCTTCGTCCAGCAACTGGCGCAGGCGATCGCGACCACGCGACAACCGCGACATCACCGTGCCGATCGGTATTTCGAGCACCTCTGCCGCCTCGGCGTACGTCAGCTGCTCCAGTCCAACCAGCAGCACAACCTGACGCTGTTCGACCGGCAACTGCGCCAGCGCGCTGCTCATCTCCCGCAACGTGGCGTCCGTTTCAGCGCTCGCGCTGCCGGCAACCGGCTCGGCATTGCCTTCTTCGTTCAGCGCGTCGAGCGACGCCATCGGCCGCGCGCGTTTGACGCCATTGACGAACACGTTGTGCATGACGGCGAACAGCCACGCGCGCAGGTTCGAATCCGGCCGCCACAACGCACGTTTGGTCCACGCACGCTCGAGCGCATCCTGGACCAGGTCATCGGCCGCCTCGCGTGATCCGGTCAATGCGCGCGCATAACGGCGCAAGCGCGGTATCTGCGCCAGCAACTGCTCAACGGTGAACCCGGTTGGCACCCAGTGGCCCTGCCGCATCCTTGCGCCGGGTCTGCGATTTGAACAGACCACCGCGCAGATTTATTCCCTCAAATCTCCTGCGGATCGACCTCGATCTGCCAGCGCACGCGGGGAGAAAAGCGCATCTCCCGCACCTTTTGCAACCAGATCGGCAACCAGCGCTGCAGCGCCGGGCGCGAAACAGACTCGACCAGCAATTGCGCTCTATGCACACCCGCCAACTTTGCGAGCGGCATGGGAACCGCATCGTACAAGGCAATCGCGCCCGCGCCAGCGACTTTGCTCCCCTCCACAGCAGCGATGCGCAGGAAATCCAGCGCGGTCTCCAGAGATCGCGCTTCCGCGCACAAAAGCGCCTGGGAAACGAACGGAGGCATGCGGGCCGCCGCGCGGTCCGCGAGCTCACGCTCGGCAAAAGCACCGTAATCGAGCCGCGCAAGCGCCGCAAACAACGGGTGCCCCGGATAGCGTGTCTGTACGAGTACCTTGCTCGCCTGGCCGGCGCGGCCGGCACGGCCGGCGACCTGCATCAGAATGGCAAACAAGCGCTCCGGTGCGCGAAAGTCATGCGCGACGAGTTGCGCGTCGGCGTTCAGCACGGCGACCAGCGCAACGCGCCGAAAGTCGTGGCCCTTGGCAATCATTTGCGTGCCGACAAGCACATCGACCGCGCCCGCGTGAACGGCGGCGAGCGCGTCACGCGCGGCGTGGCGGCGTTGGGTTGTGTCCCGATCGATACGTTCTATCCGGGCTGACGGAAGCAGTTCGTGCAGCGCTTCCTCGACCCGTTGCGTACCATGCCCAACCGCGGCCAGTGCAGGGTTGCCACATGTCGGGCAGGCGACCGGAACCCGCGCCTGCCAACCGCAATGATGGCAACGCAGGGTGCCGTCAGTCTTGTGGAATGCGGCGAACGTCGTGCATCGGCGGCATACCGACACCCAGCCGCAAGCCGCGCAGGCGATGACCGGTGCATAACCGCGACGATTGATGAAGACAATCGCCTGGTCGCTGGATGCGACCGAGGCCGCGAGTGCGTCACGCACCGGTGGCGCCAGTCCTTGTACTGGCACTTCGGCACGCAAGTCGACACATTCGACGCTCGGTAGTTCGCGCACTGCCCCCGCGCCGGCACGGGCGCGCAGCGTGAGCAGCGTGTAACGACCTTCGCGCGCCTGGCGCCACGACTCAAGTGATGGCGTGGCCGATCCGAGCATCACAGGCAGGTTCGCCATCTGTGCGCGCTTGACAGCGACATCGCGTGCGGAATACCGCACGCCGTCTCCAGCCTTGAACGAGGCGTCGTGCTCT
>DASQAE010000602.1:0-3079 GCA_035635915.1 Burkholderiaceae bacterium
GGTTTGGCGTTGGATCGGTACGCGGCGTAGAGCTGTGCACAAAACTGAGCACGACACGGGTGTGGCGCGGTCCGCGCTACCGAAGCAACTCGCGCAGCGCCGTCCAAAGTTCCTTGTCACTGCTCTTGTCGCTGCTCTTGATCTGCTCGAGCTCGTGCCGCAGTCGCTCCAATCGGCGCGGTGCCGCTTCCCGCTTGATCTCATCGACTTCCGCGGCCAGCGCGCGAAACTGCTGGATGCGTTTGTCGTCGCCGGCCTTCGGTTCCTCGTCGGCGAGCGCCGCGACCGCGTCCATCAAGCGACCGATCTGGCGCCCATAACTGTGCCGGCTGACGACATCGCGTTCGACGTCCGGCGCGCTCGAATTGACGTTGTTCACGGTGATGTTGCCGAACGACCAACCGGGATTGATCGGCTGGTTCAGCGCCTGCGGCGCAACGCCGAACCATGGACTGCGACCTGACATGGCCGCCGACCACGGCATGGCCCACGCCCACCACGGCGCCTGATCCTGATCTGAGATTGCATCCGCCATCGTCGCCTCCGCGTTTGTGCGTCGATCGATCGTAACTCGATCGCGCGAATCGGTTGCACTGAACGGCCTCGCCTGCATGCGCGGGATGGCACGGTGCAGGTCGGCGGCTACTCTACGCCGCGGCGGGAGGGCTGCTGCGGCGAGGGCGTCGATGTTTGATGCAACAAGAAAATGGATTCGCGCGTTCGGTGCAGCCGTCTGCGCGCTGTTGTCTACGACGGCGCTTGCCGGCACCACGACCAGCTTCACGACGACGGCCAAGAATTACGCCGGCTCGCGTGAGCGCCAGGTCAAGGTCTACGTTCCCAGCGGCTTGACGGCGCCGGCGCCGCTGGTGATGGTGCTGCACGGTTGCGAACAGACGAATGACGACGTGCTGGCCGACTGGGGCATGACGGCCGCGGCGGATCGTTTTGGCTTCATCCTGGTGGCGCCATTTATCACCAGCTACGACGGCCTGCGCAACACGAATTGCTGGGGCTTCTGGCTCGATCAGCATCGGCATCAAGGTCGCGGCGAGCCTGAAGACCTGCATCAGATCGCGCTCGAAGTCGAAGCTCGCTTCAGCATCGATCCCGCGCGCCGTTACATCACGGGCCTGTCTTCCGGCGGCGCGATGACGGTCGTGGCGGCGGTCACCCACAACGAGTACTGGACGGCGGCGGCCAGTGCGTCGGGGCTGCCTTACGGCGAGGATGCCGCGTCGGTCTCTTTCTCAGGTTGTCCCGGCACCGCAACCTTTCACGCGGTGAGCCGTGTAGTGAGCGACATGCGGGCGGAGTTGAACGATCCCTACGCCATCCCGCTCATGGTGCTGCAGAACAAGGCTGACTGCACGGTGCTGCAACAGGCTGGACTGAACCTGCGCGATGCGCAGCTCGCGGTGTTCGGCGATCCGGCCCACGACACGCCTGCCGAGGCACGCGCCGTAGCGCGCACCTGCACACCCGCGTTTACTTCGGACTACGACTGCCAGCAGGTGATCTACACCGTTGACGCACGCAGCGGCAGCCGTTCGCTCGTCGAAACGATCCTTTACAACGGACCTGTTGCGACGCCCAATACGCAAGACACCGACCATGGTCACTATTGGATCGGCGGTCAGGCCGGCCATAACGGCAAGTGGTCGCTGCGCAACGGGCCGAGTTATCCGGACATCATCTGGGACTTCTTCGCGCGCAATGCACGTGGCGCACAAGCGCCGCCTCCGAACGGCGCACCGGTCATCACGCTGAACGGCGCCAACCCGCTGCGACTGCAACGCGGCCAGACGTTCACCGATCCGGGGGCATCGGCAGTTGATCCGGAGGACGGCACCGTTGCAGTCAGCGCCGATTGCAGCGGTGTTGATACCAGCCGAGTCGGCAACTACCAGTGCATATATCGCGCGACCGACAGCGCGGGCAACGCTTCCGTCGTGACGCGCACGGTTGTGGTCGAAGATCCGAGCACGCCGCCCATTAGCTGCGCGGCGCAGACATCATCGCCGGCTGCGCACATCAGTGCCGCGCGCGCCGTGTTCGGCGGCCTTTTTAACCTGCGCGCGTTGTCGAATGCCGATCGACGCGATATCGGCTTCGCATGGGACTTCTTTTCGCAAGTGACGTTGCGCGAAGGGGCGGCGGGCAAGTGGTACGCCGCGACACCGCCGGGCTGTTAACGATACGATCCTTCAGCGAACGCCAAAGGCATCGCTGCACGAATCCCCCCTCCTCCGCTTGCGGGGGAGGGGCGGGGGTGGGGGCACTGTATCTAGACCTGCGAAGTAAGAACCTTCGTCGCCATGCGGCCCCCACCCTAACCCTCCCCCGCTTGCGGGGGAGGGAATGAGCGATCAGCGTGCCAGTAACGCTTCGCGCGCTTCATCCGCCTTGCGCACGACACGCTCCACATCCACGCCAACCAGCCGCCCGTGACGCTTGACCGCGTTGCCGGCGATGAACACCGAATCGACGTTGCTGCGGTCCATGCCGAGCACGATGCTGCCGACCACATCGTTGATCGGCGCGACGTTGATCTGCTGCGCGCGCAGCAGGATGACGTCTGCCTGCTTGCCCGGCGTCAGTGTGCCGGTCTTGTGCAGCAACGCGTTCGCGCGCGCACCTTCGATGGTCGCGAGCTTGAGCACGTCGCGCGTGTTGAGCAGGTTGGTCTTGCACGCCACCGGCGACACGAACGTGAACTCGAAGAAACAATCGTCCTTGTGGCTCTGGTTGTAGAGCGCGCGCTGGAGGGCGAAACACGCGTGCATCTGCGTGAACATGTCGCTCGGCTGGTTGGTCTCGACGTCGACGCTCAGGCTGGGGCGCACACCGAGGTCGAGGAATTGCTGGATCGGCGGCATGCCGTGGCCCATCTGCATCTCGATCGGCACCGCGAGCGAGACGGTGCCGCCGGTGTCGGCGATCATCTTCATCTCGGCGTCGTTGAGCGTGCAGCAGTGGATGTACGTGGTGTCGTTCTTCAGCAGACCCATGTTGCCCATCTGTGTCAGGCCGCGCGCGTCCGCCTGCTTGCCGACGCCCACGTGCACGCTGATGCGGG
>DASQAE010000603.1:0-1850 GCA_035635915.1 Burkholderiaceae bacterium
TCGCCGAAGCGGCTGCAGGCAGCGCACAGGCGTTCGTAACGCGCATGAATGAACGCGCCGCAACACTCGGCATGGTGGCCTCCCATTTCGAAGACCCGTGCGGATTCGACCAGCCGCGCCAGGTGAGCTCGCCGAACGACCTATTGCGGCTTACCGAAACCGCGCTAGGCGTGCCCGCCTTCGCCCAGGCCATCGCGCAAGCGCGGGGCGAGGTGCATACGCTTGGCGGACGCAAGCTTTCCTACACGACCAGTAACCTGCTGCTCGGCCGGCTCGATGGCGCCCGTGGCGTCAAGACCGGCCATACGTCCAATGCGGGCCGCTGCCTGATCGGACTCGCGACGCGCGGCACGACCCAGGTGATCGTTGTGTTGCTCGATGCGCCCGATCGATGGTGGACAGCGGCCGTCCTCATCGAGGAGGCATTTCGTGCCGCCCAGTCGGGTTGATCGATCGGCCGCGATAGTCCTTTTTATCGCCGTTTGCGCGGCGTACTTCAACTCGTTCGGCGGCGACTACCAGTTCGACGACTACAACGTCATCGTGAACGATCCGAGCGTTGCGTCGTTGGGCGCCTGGCTGCAAGCGCAGCCGAGCATCCGGCCGCTGCTGAAGCTCACCTACACGCTCAACAACATCTCGCACCTGGGGTTGTACGGCTTTCACGTCGTCAACCTGCTGATCCACCTGATCTCAAGCTTGCTGGTGTACGGGGTACTGCGCCGCCTCACGCACGACGACGACATCGTCTTTCGCGATCAACGTCTCGCCGCGTTGCTAGCCGCGCTCGTATTCGCGTTGCATCCCGCTCAGACCGAGGCGGTGACGTACCTCTCGGGCCGTTCGACTTCGCTCGCGGCGATGTTTGCGCTGCTTTCAATGCTGGTCTGGCTGCGCGGGCGCGAATTCGGGGATCGACGCGACCTGTACCTGCGTTCGCCGTTCGCGTTCCTGCTCGCGTTGCTGTGCAAGGAATACGTGGCGGTGCTGCCGTTGGCTCTGCTGCTCGCGGCGCGCCTGCAGAGCGGGCGCATGCGCTGGCTCCGATTCGCACTGCGCGAGTCCGTCGTGCACTGGCTCGTGGTGGCGGCGGCGGTGGGCGGCGCACTTGCGGTTCCGCGTTATCGCGAACTGGCACTGGCAAGCCTGGATGCGCGCGACATCAGCACCAACCTGCTGACCCAGGCACACGCAATCGTGTACCTCGCGGGCCAGATGTTTCGTTTCGATCGCCTGAACGCGGATCCGGCGTTGCCGGTGGTAGCAGCGCTGGATGTACCCGGCATCGTGTTCGCAAGTACCGTGGTGGCAACGCTTCTGGTCGGCCTGCGCGCGCTGCGCAGCTATCCGGTGCTCGCTTTTTCGATCCTGTGGTTCTTCCTCTGGCTGGCGCCGACGAATTCGTTCATCCCGCGCCTCGACGTCGCGAACGACCGCCAGTTGTATCTGGCGCTCATCGGGCCGGCGTTCGGCACTGCACGCGTACTGCCGCGACTTTTGCCGCGCGTGCTGCAGTGGGCGCTGGTTCCTTTCCTGATCATCGGCCTCGCGTTCGCGACGTGGCAACGCAACGCGGTCTACTTCGATGAGATCGCGTTCTGGCGCGACGCGGCCGAAAAGTCGTCGCACAACGCGCGCGCCTTCGCCAACCTGGGGCACGCGTTGGCGCTGGCTTGCCGCACGAGCGACGCCGAACACGCGCTCAGCCTCGCGTTCGAACTCGATCCGAATGCGACCCAGCCAGTGATCAATCTTGCGCTTCTGCGCGCCGGGACGCTTCCCGGTTTGCCGGCCCGCTGTGCCGCGCCGCCGGTCGTTACGCCGCCGGACGTTGCGCTGCCGGACGTTAC
>DASQAE010000604.1:0-2507 GCA_035635915.1 Burkholderiaceae bacterium
TCGGCGGGTTCGGTAAATAGGCTCATGATCAGCGAAAGCGCAACCGCGGTGACCACCGCGCCTCCGAGCCCTTGCACCGCACGCGCGGTAACGAGCATGCCCTGCGAATTCGACAGTCCGCACGCGAGCGAGGCGAGCGTGAACAACGTGAGCCCGATGAGGAACACCCGGCGGTGTCCGTACAGATCGCCAAGACGTCCGCCCAGCAGCAGGAAACCGCCGAAAGTGAGCATGTAGCCGTTGACGACCCACACCAGCGAAGTCTCGGTAAAGCGCAGGTCCTCGCGAATCGACGGCAGGGCGACGTTTACGATGGTCGTGTCGAGCACGATCATCAGCACGCCCGCGCAGAGGACATAAAGTGCCCACCACCGCTTGCGGGCATCCAGGTTGCTGGTATTCACGTTCTCTCCTGTTGGCAATGACGCATGTAAGCATGTCGAACGGGAAGGCTCAAAATCGACGCGTCACGACCACAAAAGAATTAAGGGAAAACGAGCTCGCCGGGCGAGCCTTATAGTTGGACCCACTCCGCTTTCAGGAATCTCGCCATGGCCTCCTCCGCCCTCAACCCTGTGGTCCGGATGGTTACGGACCGGATCCGCAAGCGCAGCAAGACTTCCCGCGAGAGTTACCTCGCTCACGTCGATCGCTCGGCGCGCTCCAACCCGGCGCGTGCGGCGCTGTCGTGCACGAACTTTGCGCATGGGTTCGCCGCGTTCGACGCGCACGACAAGCTGGTGCTGCGTCAGGCGCGTCAGCCGAACATCGCGATCGTCTCCTCGTATAACGACATGCTCTCCGCGCATCAGCCGCTGGAACGTTTCCCGCAGATCATCAAGAACGCGGCGCGCGAGGCCGGTGCGGTGGCGCAGTTTGCGGGCGGCACGCCGGCGATGTGCGACGGCGTGACGCAGGGCGAACCGGGCATGGAGTTGTCGCTTTTTTCGCGCGACGTGATCGCAATGGCGACCGCGGTTGCGCTTTCGCACAACATGTTCGACGCCACGTTGTGCCTCGGCATCTGCGACAAGATCGTGCCGGGCCTTGTCATCGGCGCTTTGCACTTCGGCCACTTGCCGACGATCCTGGTGCCGGGCGGCCCGATGACATCGGGTATGTCGAACGCCGAGAAGGCGAGCATCCGGCAGTTGTTTGCCCAAGGCAAAGTCGGTCGCGACGAACTGCTCGAATCCGAGGCGAAGTCGTATCACGGCCCCGGTACGTGCACCTTCTACGGCACCGCCAACTCCAACCAGATGCTGATGGAGATCATGGGCCTGCACCTGCCGGGCGCCGCGTTCGTGAATCCGAACACACCGCTGCGCGATGCACTGACCGACGCCGCGGCGCGACGGGTACTGCAACTTACAGCGCTGGGCAATACGTTTGCGCCGATCGGCCGCGTGGTCGATGAACGCGCGATCGTCAACGGCATCGTCGGCCTGCTGGCAACCGGCGGTTCGACCAATCACACCATTCACCTGGTCGCCATGGCGCATGCGGCCGGCATCGTCATCGACTGGAACGACTTCGACGATCTTTCCGCGGTCGTGCCCTTGCTCGCACGGATCTATCCGAACGGCAGCGCCGACGTGAATCACTTCCACGCTGCGGGCGGCATGGGTTTTCTGATCGGCCAGCTGCTTGATGCGGGGCTGGTGCATGCCGACGTCACCACGGTTGCCGGCGCGGGCGGGCTCGCGCGTTATCGCGAGGAGCCGTTCCTCGACAACGGCAAGCTGAGCTGGCGCGCGGCGCCTGACAAAAGCGGCGACGACACCGTGCTGCGACCTGCCAATGCGCCGTTCGCGGCCGACGGCGGGCTGAAACTTCTGAGCGGCAATCTGGGTCGTGCGGTGATCAAGGTTTCCGCCGTGAAGCCTGAGCATCGGGTGGTGGAAGCGCCGGCCATCGTCTTCAACGACCAGGCCGAATTGATGCATGCGTTCGACCGCGGCGAACTCAAGCGCGACTTCGTCGCCGTGGTTCGTTTCCAGGGGCCGCGCGCGAACGGCATGCCGGAGTTGCACAAGTTGACGCCGCCGCTCGGCGTCTTGCAGGACCAGGGGTTCAAAGTTGCACTGGTGACCGACGGCCGCATGTCCGGTGCGTCGGGCAAGGTGCCAGCGGCGATTCACGTCACGCCCGAGTGCCTGGCGGGCGGCGCGCTTGCGAAGGTGCGCACGGGCGATGTGATCCGGGTCGACGGCAACACGGGGGTACTGCAGGTCAACGTGGCGGATGACGAACTGGCACGACGTGCCACGGATGAGGTTGATCTGACCGAATATCGCTACGGCTTCGGGCGCGAGCTGTTCGAAGTGTTCCGCGCCAACGCCGCCGGCGCGGAGCAGGGTGGGATGACCTACGTGCTGCCGCCGCAGCCGCGATCACAGACGCATAACGAGCGCGATCGTATTCACGATCACTTTGCGCTCGACGTACGCTGACCAGGAAAAACCATGAACGTGCTCGAAGTGATGCGCATCGGCCCGGTCATCCCG
>DASQAE010000605.1:0-6649 GCA_035635915.1 Burkholderiaceae bacterium
GATCCCCGCGAGCATGATCAACGCCGGCGTCGGATCGAGCGCATAGGTGGTCGGCAACAGCATCGCGAGGGTAGCGACGGGGCCGATTCCGGGAAGCACGCCGATCAACGGCAGGTTCAGCACCACCAGCATCAGGTTGCCGACCCACATCGAAGCGATCAGGCCCCAGAACAGCGCCGGGTTGCTGGTCATCACCTGCGGGCCGGGCTGGATGTTGTGGATCGTCATCGCGCCGATCATCAGCGCCATCACCGCGTTGGGTGGAATGCCCAGCGTGAGCATCGGGATGAACGAGGTCTGCGCCCCCGCGTTGTTGGCCGACTCGGGACCCGCGACGCCGCGGATGTTGCCCTGGCCGAACGGCGGCTTGGCATTGCGCGTGACCTTCTTCTCCAGCGTGTACGACGCGAACGAAGCCAGCAGCGCGCCGCCGCCCGGCAGGATGCCGAGGATCGAGCCAAGCAATGTTCCGCGCACGATGGCGGGTGCCGCGTCCTTGAACTGCTGCGCGCTGGGCAGCAGCCCCTGCACCTTGTCGGTGAACACCTCGCGATGCTCGCGCTGCTCCAGGTTGGCGATGATCTCGGCGAAACCGAACACGCCCATCGCCACGCCGACGAAACCGATGCCATCGGACAACTCGGGAATGTCGAAGGAATAACGCGCCACACCTGAGTTGACGTCGGTGCCAACCAGACCGAGCAGCAGTCCGAGAAGGATCATCGCGATCGCCTTGATCAGGCTGCCGGAAGCGAGCACGACCGCGCCGATCAAACCGAGCACCATCAACGAGAAGTACTCGGCGGGCCCGAACTTGAATGCCAGTTCGACCAGTGGCGGCGCGAAGCCCGCCACCAGCACAGTCGAAAAACAACCGGCGATGAACGACCCGATCGCGGCGATGCCGAGCGCAGCGCCCGCGTGACCCTGGCGCGCCATCTGGTAACCGTCGAGACACGTGACCACCGAGGAAGATTCCCCCGGCAGGTTGACCAGGATCGCGGTGGTCGATCCGCCGTATTGCGCGCCGTAGTAGATGCCGGCGAGCATGATCAGCGCGGATGTGGGTTCAAGCGCGTACGTGGTCGGAAGCAACATCGCAAGCGTCGCGACCGGGCCAATGCCCGGCAGGACGCCGATCAGCGTGCCGATCAGCACGCCGACGAAGGCGTAAAGGAGATTCGCCAGCGACAACGCGGTGGCGAAACCGAGCGCAAGATTGGAAAGCAGTTCCATTGCCGTCCTCGCGCTCAGTTCTGCATGAAGGCGGGCCAGACCGGAATGGTCAGCTTCAAGCCCCAGATGAAAACGGCGAGCACCATTACCACGAGGCCCGCAGTCAGAAGAACCGTCTCCTTCCACTTGAACTCGTGACTGCCGATCGCCGAGACGACGATCAGGGCGATCAGCGCGACGATCAGTCCCGCCGGTCGCAACAACAAGCCGAACAGGACGACTGCGCCAAGGACCCAGCCGAGCGCGTCAAAGTGGAACTTCTCCACCTTGCCATCGACCGTTTTGGCTGCCAGGCCCTGGATTCCGACGATCACGCCCAGGACCGCAAGCAACAGTCCGAGCACGGTCGGAAAAAAAGCGGGCCCCATGCGTTGCCCGGTGCCCATCTCGTACTCCTGGGCAAATCCGGCAAACGCCACTCCGGCGACCGTGAACATCACGCCCGACCAGAAGTTTTTTTGATTTCGTATTTGCACCCGCCTCCTCCTGCCACCTTTATTCAGGCAGCTTTGAATTTCTGGTTAACCCTGCCCGGTCCCGGCGCAAGTATGGCGCATCCCGCCGCGCGCGCGTCAACCTGCATTTACCTCCAGGCCATGATCTGCGGGCCGCAGGTCAGTCGGCGTAACTGCCCGCCTTGCGAATCACGGGCCCCCACTTGTTGATCTCCGATTTGAGCAGGGCAGCATGAGCGGCGGGCGTGATCTTGTCGACGCCATAGACGGTTGCGCCAAGTTCGGCCATGCGCCGCGTAAAGTCGGCATCCTTGGAAGCGGTTTGCATCGCGGCCACGATCTTGTCGATCGCTGCCTTCGGCGTGCCCTTCGGTGCATACAGCCCGTGCCAGATGCCGACCTGAAAACCTTTCAGCCCGGACTCGTCCATCGTCGGGATGTCGGGCAGCGTGGGCACGCGGGCGAGGCTCGTGACGGCGTACGCCTTGACTGCACCGGCCTTGATCTGCCCGGTCGTATTGGTGGTCTGGTCGCAAAGGATGTCGACTTGCTTGCCGAGCAGGGCGTTCATCGCATCCGCCGTGCCTTTGAACGGCACCGTCGTCATCTCGGTTTCGATGGCCGACATGAACATCAGACCGCACAAGTGCGAGGCGGCGCCAAGCCCGGCGTTGGCAAGATTCATCTTTGCCTTGTTCTGCTTCAGGTACGCGACTGCTTCCCTGAAGTCCTTGGCAGGAAAATCCGACCGCGCGATCAGCGTCATCGGCACGTCGACGATCAGCCCGATCGGCTCGAAGTCGGTGACCGGGTCAAATTGCAGCTTGCGATACAACGCCGGTGCCGTGGACATGCCGATGTGATGCAGCAGCAGCGTGTAACCGTCCGGCGCGGCGTTTTTTACCCGCGCCGCGCCGACCGTTCCGCCTGCGCCGCCGACGTTTTCCACGACGATCGACTGGCCGAGCGTCTTGCTCATCGCCTGCCCGAGCGAACGTGCGACGGTGTCGGTCGGACCGCCCGCCGAGTACGGCACGATAAAAGTCACCGGCCTGGTTGGATAGGTCTGGGCCGAGACGCCCGCACTTGCGAGTGCGAGCGCTGCCAGCGCCGCGCGAATGACACGATTCATCGGATTGCTCCTCCTTGAAGACCCGGAATTCTGGCCGATCGTCTGCGGCCTGTCCGACCGCGCAGCAAGATTGATGCGCAACCGGTCATACGGAAAAACCCGGGCGCTGGAATGCGCGGTGCGGCGCAAGGCCGCTGCGCTTCAATCAACCTTGGCGCCGGAGAACTTCACCACCTGTTCGTACTTGGCAAGCTCCGCCTTGATGAGCGCCGCAAACTGGGCCGGTGAGCTGGGCGCCGGCTCTGCACCCATACGCGCGAGCCGTTCCCGCATCTCGGACGTCATTAGCGCGCTGCGCATCGTTTCGTTCAGGCGCGCCACGATCTCTGCCGGTGTGCCGGCCGGTGCAAACACGCCGAACCAGGTGCTCACCGCAAAACTGGCGAGCTCGCGACCGCCGGCTTCGGCCAGCGTGGGAACATCTGGAAATGCGGTCGCTCGGTGCTCGGTCGTGACCGCGAACGCACGCAGCTTGCCGGCACGGATCTGGGGCGCCGCGGAGGCGAGGTTGTCGAACATGAGATCGGTCTGACCGGCCAGCATGCCGAGTTGAGCGGGTGCAGCGCCGGCGTAGGGAATGTGCACGATCGAAACGTGTGCCATGGACTTGAACAATTCGCCCGCCATGTGCCCGCCGCTGCCGTTGCCGCCTGAGGCGTAGTTGAGCTTGCCCGGATTACTGCGCGCGTATCCGATGAGGTCGCGCACCGATTCGATGCGGTAGCGCGTTGCGGTTTCGGGCGGCATCACAAGCACGTTGGGCACATGCGCGATCAGCGTGATCGGCGCGAAGTCGCGTGCGGCGTCGTACGGCAGCTTGGAGAACAACCAGGGATTGATTGCGTGCGTCGCGACGGCACCAATGACGAGCGTGTAGCCGTCGGCGGGCTGCTTCGCGACGTAATCCACGCCGACCGTGCCGCCGGCGCCGGGCCGGTTCTCCACCACGACGATCCCGAGCGTGTCCTTGACACCTTCTGCCAGCGCGCGCGCCGCTGCATCGAGCGGCCCGCCGGGCGGGTACGGAACGATCAGGCGGATCGGGCGCGTCGGATAGGGCGGGTTTGGCTGCGCAAACGCAATCAACGGCGGTGCAAGCAGCGGCAGCAAAAGCGCGCACAATGCGCGCCGAGTAAAACTCGAGATCGACACGTTCGATTTCCTCGCGCGGATTTTTCAGCGCGGCGATTGAGTCGCCGATTAGACAGGAAATCGACGCAATGCGGCTCGCTGCGAGGATCCATTGCCCCCAACGAAGCCGGACGTGGTTGAACTGCCGCAACTGGTCACGGAGCGCCTGCGCCTGGCTCACGTGCGGCCGACGATGGCACGTTCGTTCGCTGAATTCATGGTGCGCAACGAAGCGCATCTGCGGCGCTGGGATCCGCCACGACCCGCCGGTGTAGGCACCGCAGCGCATTGGCGTAGCCAGCTTGCGACGGCGGTGCGCGAATTTCGCGCCGGCGCGGCGTTGCGTTGGGCATTGTTCGATGCTCAGAGCAGTGAGCGTGCGCCGCTTGTGGGCCGCATCAACTTCACGCAGATTTTTCGCGGCCCATTTCAGTCGTGCGTGCTGGGTTATCAGCTCGACGCGGGCGCGCAGGGCAAAGGCCTGATGTTCGAGGCCTTGCGCGCGGCGTTGGACGATTTGTTTTCCACCCGTGGGCTGCATCGCGTGCAGGCGGCATTCGTGCCCGAAAATGAGCGCAGCGCGAAGCTGCTGCAGCGGCTCGGCTTCGAACGCATCGGCGTCGCGCGCCAGTATCTGTTCATCAACGGCGCGTGGCGCGATCACGTGCTCGCGGCGCTCACCAACCCGAACTTCGACGACAAGCGGGTGCAGGGCTAGATCGATTTCCTAAACCCGCGCGGTTGGCAGACGCATGAACTGCGCGCCGATCGAGGTTATCTCTGCAGCGTTGGCGGCGCGTACCTCGACCTCGGTCACGTGCGCACCGTCCGGACCGCGCCGTGCCCAGGCGAGCAGTGACGCGCGCGCGGCCGGGCTGCCGTCGAAGACCGCTTCGACGTTCCCGTCGGTGCGGTTGCGCACCCAGCCACGCGCGCCCAGTCGCATCGCCTCGAAGATCATGCTTTCGCGGAATCCGACGCCTTGCACACGGCCGCGAATCAGCACGTGCAGCGGCCCCTCGGGGTGTTCCTGCTGCGGCTGCCCCACAGAGATGCGACCTAAACGATGCGGCGGGCGCGCAGTGACGCAAGCGTCGCGGCGTCCACGCCCGCCAGTTCGCGCAACACTTCGTCCGTATGCTGGCCCAACGTGGGCGGCGCGCGTTCGAGCGCAGGCGGTGATGCGCTCATGCGGATCGGTGTGCCCACCAGAGAAACGCTTCCGGCAAGCGGGTGCGGCAGATCGACCAACAGGCCGCGCGAGCGGATTTGCGGATCGGCGAGTGCCTGCGCGATCGAATTGATCGGTCCGCACGGGATGCCCGCGCGCTCCAGCTGCGAAGTCCAGAACTCGACCGGACGCTCACGCACGACGTCCTCCAGCAGCGGAATCAGCTCGGCACGATTGCGCACCCGGTCCGCGTTGCGAGCGAAGCGCGGATCGGTGGCGAGGTCGCTGCGCCCGGCTACTTCGCAGAACTTCGTGTACTGGGCGTCGTTGCCGACCGCCACGATCACGTGTCCGTCCGCGGCGGCGAACACCTGATAAGGCACGATGTTGGCGTGCGCGTTGCCGGCACGGCCCGGTGCCTTGCCAGTGGTAAGGTAGTTCGTGCTCATGTTGGCCAGCATGGCGACCAGCGTATCGAGCAGCGCCATATCGATGCGCTGGCCGACTCCGGTGCGCGTGCGCTGCGCCAGCGCGGCAAGGATGGCGACGGTCGCGTACATGCCGGTCATCAGGTCACTCACCGCCACGCCGGCCTTCTGCGGTCCGCCACCGGGCCGGTCGTCGCGTTCGCCGGTGATCGACATGAAGCCGCCCATGCCCTGGATGATGAAGTCGTATCCGGCGCGGTCCTTGTACGGTCCGTCTTGCCCGAAGCCCGTGATCGAGCAGAAGATGAGGCGCGGATTGATGCGCGCGAGCGTCTCGTAGTCAAGGCCGTACTTGGCGAGTTGTCCGACCTTGTAGTTCTCCACCAGGACATCGGACACCGCAGCCAGCTTGCGCACCAGCTCCTGACCCTCGGCCGACGCGATATCGAGCGTGATCGAACGTTTGCCCCGGTTGGCGGCGAGGTAATACGCTGCTTCGCCGGTTTCCGCGCCCGTGCGGTCTCTGAGAAAGGGCGGGCCCCAGCCGCGCGTGTCGTCGCCGCTGCCGGGGCGCTCGACTTTGATCACGTCGGCGCCAAGATCAGCGAGGATCTGCGTGCACCACGGCCCCGCCAGCACGCGCGTGAGGTCGAGCACACGCAGATTGGAGAGCGCATGTTGCCGGGCTGGATTGGACTGGGCCGTCACGTCGGATTGGGTACAGCGATCTGAGCGCAGCAGCTTAGCGTGCCGCGGCTTCGACGCGACTCTGAAATAAACTCGCTGCAATGGCCCGCAAGATTCCTCCGCGCTTGCTGCGATTCGGCATGAACCTGTGGCCGCCCTTTCTCGGCGCAGGCATTCGCGTACGCAACATCGCGCCTGATTTTCGCGAGGTGCGGGTCGACATGCGGCTGGGATTCGGCAATCGCAACTATTTCGGCACACACTTCGGCGGCTCGCTGTATGCGATGACCGATCCGTTTTTCGTCATGATGGTGCACCATAACCTGCCGCGCGATTACATGGTGTGGGACAAGGCGGGCTCGATCGAATACGTGGCCCCCGGACGAGGATGCGTCAGCGCCACGTTGCG
>DASQAE010000606.1:0-7421 GCA_035635915.1 Burkholderiaceae bacterium
TCGGAAAGGTTCGTCACGCTCGGTGCCGGTGACGTGTTCGTCGCCGGTGCCGGTTGCGAACACATCGCGCACCCGCGCGGGGAAGCGCGGGTGTTGGTGGTTGAGCGCGCAGAAAGCGAGTAATCGGCGTCATACCCGATCCGGGGAGCAAGCATGCTGACGCTCTATGGAGCACGCGGTTCGGGCGCGGCAGCGGTCGAGGCCGCGTTGATCATTGCGGGTGTGGCATATCGCAACGTCGAGGCGGCAACGTGGTTGCCTGGTCCAGGGCTGGACGAACTCAAACGCGTCAACCCGCTTGGCCAGATTCCCACGCTCGTGCTCGACGATGGTTCGGTGCTCAGTGAAAGCGCCGCGATCCTGATTCACCTCGGCCTCATGCTGCCCGATTCAGGGCTGCTGCCGGTTGCGGCAGCAGAGCGCGCACAGGGGGTGCGCGGGCTTGTCTACATTGCCGCGAATTGTTACGCCGCGATCGGTGTGATCGACTATCCGGAGCGGTGGTGTGCGGAGTCCGATGAAACGACCGCAAAACGTATCCGCGCCGGAACACGAGCGCGGCTGCACCAGCTGTGGGACACGTTCGCCGACCTCTTCGCTCCGCACCCGTTCTTGAGCGGCGCGCGCGTGGGCGCGCTCGATCTGTTGGCCGCGGTGGTATCGCGCTGGTCGGGTACTCGCGCGCACCTCGCGCAGCACCGGCCGGCGCTGCACGAACTATTGGTGGCGGTCGACAACGACTCCCGCCTCGTCGCGCTTTTCACCCGTCACTGGCCACCGAAGGAAGAAAAATGACACCGCAGTCCCGCGTCACAGGAAAGCAATCGCGATGAACCCTGCGCTGGTGTTGATCGACATTCAAAGGGATTACTTTGCCGGCGGTCGCATGACTCTGGAAGGGGCAGAGACTGCAGCGGAAAACGCCGCGCTTTTGCTCGAACGGTTCCGCCAGCGCGGCTGGCCGCTTTTTCACGTGCAGCACGTCTCGACGCGGCCGAACGCGACGTTCTTCATCGCCGGCAGCGACGGGATCGAGTTCCATCCCGCGGTCGCGCCGCGCGCGGGCCAGGCTGTCGTGCAGAAGAACTTCCCCAACGCGTTTCGCGCCACCAAGCTCGACACAGAACTGCGATCGCGCGGCGTCACGGAACTCGTGATCGCCGGAATGATGACGCACATGTGCATCGATACTTCCGTGCGCGCGGCATTCGATCTCGGGTTCAAGGTCGAGCTCGCGTTCGATGCGTGCGCTACTCGCAACCTGCGCTTCGGCGAGACGGAGCTCTCTGCGGCCCAAGTGCATGGATCGTTTATCGCGGCGCTGAATGGCACGTTCGCCACCGCCCGTGGTACGGCGCAGATCGTCGCCGACTGAGCGCGGGAGGCGGAACGCATGAAACTCATCATTGGAAGCAAGAATTACTCGAGCTGGTCGCTGCGCAGCTGGCTGCTGCTTACGCAGGCCGGCATCCCGTTCGAGGAAATCCCGGTGCAGTTCAGCGCGCCAGACTTCAAACAAAAGGTGCTGCGTCACTCACCCGCGGGGCGCGTACCAGTGCTGATCGATGGCGATCTGACGGTCTGGGACAGCCTTGCGATTGCGGAATATGTTGCTGAGAATTTTGCGGATCGGCAGCTGTGGCCGGGCGATCGAAAGGCGCGCGCTGAAGCACGCTCTGTTTGCGCCGAGATGCATGCGGGGTTTCAGGCGTTGCGCAATCAGATGCCGATGAACGTCAGCGCAAGCCTTCCCGGCCGCGGCTGGAATGTCGACGTGCAGAAGGACATCACGCGGATCGCGGCGATCTGGGGCAAGCGCAGCCGTTTCGCCGGTCCCGGGCCGTTTCTTTTCGGCCGCTTCGGCGTGGCCGACGCGTACTTCGCGCCGGTGGTGTGGCGCTTCAACACGTATAAGCCGGAGCTTCCGGCCCAGGCGCTCGACTACGTGCACGCTGTGCTTGCGCTGCCTGCCATGCAGGCGTGGGCCGCCGACGCCGCGCGCGAACGCGAATTCATCGCAGACGATGAACCGTATCGGGTCGCGCTTGCGTAAGCAACCGGCGGGCTACTTGGGCAGATCGAGCCGGCGCCAGATTTCCAGCGACGCGTCGGCCATGTTCATCGTGTAAAGGTGCAGGCCGGGCGCGCCCTGCGCAAGCAGGCGCTCGCACAGGTCGCACACAACATCGAGCCCAAAGGCGCGAATCGATTCGCGGTCGTCACCAAAACTTGCCAGCTTGTTGCGGATCCAGCGCGGGATTTCGGCGCCGCAGGCGTCCGAAAAACGCGCCAGCTGCGCGAAGTTGGTGATCGGCATCACGCCGGGCACGATCGGCACCGTGCAACCTTGCGCATGCGCGTCGTCGCAGAAGCGGTAGTAAGCGTCGGCGTTGTAGAAGTACTGGGTGATCGCGGAGCTCGCACCCGCACGCACCTTGCGCACGAAATGCGCAAGGTCTTCGGCCGGTGAGCGCGATTGCGGGTGATATTCGGGGTACGCCGCAACTTCGATGTGAAACCAGTCGCCGGATTCGGCCCGCACGAACTCGACCAACTCGTTCGCGTACGTGAGTTCGCCGCCGCCGGTGCCGGTGCCCGACGGTGCGTCGCCGCGCAGCGTGACCAAACGCCGGATGCCAGCCTCGCGATAGCCATTCAGCAGCTTGCTGATCGACGAACGCGAAGAGCCGACGCAGGAGACGTGCGGAGCCGCGGCCAGACCGGCCTGATGGATCTCGAGCACGGTGTTCCAGGTGCCTTCGCGCGTCGATCCGCCGGTGCCGAACGTGACCGAGAAAAAATCCGGATTCAACGCCGCAAGCCGCGTGCGCACGTCACGCAGCTTGACCGTGCCTTCAGGTGTTTTCGGCGGAAAGAACTCGAAACTGAAAGTGCGTTTGCTCATCGTGCCTTCAGCAGTGAAGAAAACGCCCACGAAAAAAGGCTGTAAAGCAACGCGCCGCCGAAGGCCCACCAGAAACTGTCGACCTCGAAGCCCTTGAGGATCGAGCCCACCGCGTAGAAAAGCAGCGCATTGAGCACCAGCAGGAACAAACCGAGCGTAAGGATCGTGACGGGCAATGTAAGGATCACCAGGATCGGGCGGACCAGCGTGTTGACCAGGCCGAGAACCAGCACAGCGATCAGCGCGTCCGGCCACCACTTGGCGATATGCACGCCGGGCAGGAGCTGCGTGACAAGCCAAAGCGCTACCGCGTTGAGAATCCAGACCAGCAGGATGCGAAGCATTTAGGAGGTTCCTTCCGATCCGGAGGTCTTGGCTACGCCGTCGACATACGGTTTGAGCGCTGCGTAGATGGTCGCGTTGACCGGAGCGGCCAGTCCTGCTTCGCGCGCCATACGTACCACGGCGCCCGCGAGCCATGGCGCCTCGAGCCGGTTGCCGCGCGTGAGGTCGTTGAGCATCGAGGCGCGCATGCCGGGTGGCAGCCAGTCGACGAGCTTGAGCGTCGCCGCAACGACGTCCGCATCGAGTGCGACGCGGCGCGCGCGCGCAACCGCCACCGCCTCCTCCAACGCGGCAATGAGCGTCGCGCGCAGATCTGGATCGCTGCGCACCACGCCGATGGGTTGGCGCGCGAACGCTTGCGTGCCGGAGATGGCCGTCAGGAAGACAAACTTCTCCCACAACGCGCGTTCGATGTCGGCCGCGACTTCGATATCGATGTTTGCTCGCGCGCCGGCGTCGGCGAACGTTCGCAGTCCAGCTTCCTGCGCCGGCCTGAACGCCCCGATGCGCAGGCGGGCAAACTGGCCAACCTGCTCGATGACGCCGGGCGCCTTGATGTTGGCGGAGATCTGTGCAACGCCGCCCGCGACACGATCCTTGCCGAGAACGTTTGCCAGCATCAGATGGCTTTCGACGCCGTTCTGGAACGGAATCACCAGTCCATCGCGTGCGAGCGCAGGCGCGATTTTGCGTGCGCCGTCTTCGACGTCCCACAGCTTGGTGCAGAACATCACGATATCCGCGCGCCCCAGTCGTGCTGGATCGGAATCGGCGGCAACGGTGGCGAGCCGCACCGGTGCGATTTCGCTTTCAAGCACGAGACCGTGCGTGCGCAGCGCCTCGAGATGGGCGCCGCGCGCGACGAACGAGACTTCATGCCCCGCACGCGCAAGCTGCGCGCCGAAATA
Organism: Burkholderiaceae bacterium; assembly: GCA_035635915.1. Taxonomy (GTDB): domain Bacteria; phylum Pseudomonadota; class Gammaproteobacteria; order Burkholderiales; family Burkholderiaceae_F; genus JAKANT01. The sequence continues at coordinate 4,159 of DASQAE010000606.1, forward strand.
ACCGCCGACGCCGCCGGCACCCATTACCAGGATTCGCATCAAATGCCCTGTCGTAAGGTCGACGAGCGGCGTCCACCGGGACGCCGCCTGCCGCCTAGTAGCGGTAGTGATCGGCCTTGTACGGCCCCGCCTTGTCCACGCCGATGTAGCGCGCCTGCGCATCGGTGAGTTCGGTCAACTGCGCGTTGAGTTTCCTCAACTGCAGGCGCGCGACCTTCTCGTCAAGATGCTTGGGCAACGTGTAAACGCCAATCGGGTACTTGGCCGTGTTCGTGAACAGTTCGATCTGCGCGATCGTCTGGTTGGCGAACGACGAACTCATCACGTAACTGGGGTGCCCGGTGCCGCAGCCGAGATTCACCAGCCGGCCCTTGGCGAGCAGGATGATGCGTTTGCCGTCCGGAAAGATCACGTGATCGACCTGCGGCTTGATCTCTTCCCAGCCGTATTTTTCCAGCGAAGCGACGTCGATCTCGTTGTCGAAGTGACCGATGTTGCAGACGATTGCCTGGTCCTTCATCTTCTGCATGTGATCGTGAGTGATCACGTGCAAGTTGCCGGTCGCGCTGACGAAGATGTCGGCTTTGTCCGCGGCGTAGTCCATCGTCACGACGCGGTAGCCTTCCATCGCGGCCTGCAACGCGCAGATCGGATCGATTTCGGTCACCCATACCTGCGCGCTCAGCGCGCGCAGCGCCTGCGCCGAACCCTTGCCAACGTCGCCGTAGCCCGCGACCAGCGCGACCTTGCCTGCCACCATCACGTCGGTGGCGCGCTTGATGCCGTCGACCAGCGACTCGCGGCAACCGTACAGGTTGTCGAACTTGCTCTTGGTGACCGAATCATTGACGTTGATGGCCGGAAACGCGAGCTTGCCTTCCTTGGCCATCTGGTACAGGCGCTTCACGCCGGTGGTCGTTTCTTCCGTGACGCCTTTTACCTGCGCAAGCCGCGTCGAATACCACTTGGGATCGCGCGCCAGGCGGTCCTTGATCGACGCGAACAGGAATTTTTCCTCCTCGCTGCCGGCATGCTCGAGCACTGAAGGTTCGGATTCCGCGCGTGAGCCGAGATGCAGCAGCAGAGTCGCGTCGCCGCCGTCGTCGAGGATCATGTTCGAATACACCGCATGGCCGTTGCGATCCGCGGGCCACTCGAAGATCTGGTGCGTGTATTCCCAGTATTCCTCGAGCGTCTCGCCTTTGACAGCGAAAACCGGCGTGCCATTGGCAGCGATCGCCGCGGCTGCGTGATCCTGGGTCGAAAAGATGTTGCACGAGGCCCAGCGCACCTCGGCGCCGAGCGCCTCGAGGGTCTGGATCAAGACCGCGGTTTGAATCGTCATGTGCAGCGAGCCGGTGATGCGCGCGCCGCGCAACGGCTGCTGGCTGCGGAACTCTTCGCGAATCGCCATCAGACCGGGCATTTCGGTCTCGGCGATGCGAATTTCCTTGCGTCCCCACTCGGCGAGGCCGAGATCGGCGACGACGAAGTCCTTGTTGGATTTGCCCGGCTGGGATTTGAGTACGGCGCTCATCTCGCGCCCTCCTTGTGAAAGAAGTTTGCGAGCGCCGTTGAAACTGGCCGGCCAATGACTCCCTGGCCTGCCGCCTCGAGCCTGGCAGGGTAGGCACCCTGTCGCAACGCTCCTCGAAGCAAGAGGGCGATTATCGCGGATGTACCCGCCGCGAACAACCCCTGCGGCGCCGTGAAAACTAGCGCAGCGTCCTGATTTCGTCTTCGATCAGGCGCTTGACAGGATCGCGCTGAGACGCGGGCAGATTGCGCACGATCGCATCGATCAGTTCCTGGGCGGTGATGCGCCCAGACGGCAACTGTTGCAGCATCAGCGGCGCGATCGGGCCCAGGAACGGTGTCAACGCCGCGCCAAGGCGCTCGAACAACCGCGACCGGCGCCCCTCGTCGAGCGTGCCGGGAATCGTGTTCCCGCCGCGGACGGTGGGCGGCGGTACCGAGGCAACCCGGACGCGGTACGCGGCAGCATCCGGGCCGCCCGCAACGCGCACGCGGGTCGATTCAAGATTGGGAGCGAGACGCGCCCGCGCGATCGTCATGAACGCGCCGAGATCGCCACTCAGAAGAACCTGGCCGTCGGCGGCTGCGAGCGCCAGCTGGCGTGCAGCGTCGACACTGCGCGTGCTTACCACGAACGGCTCATCGTCGCTCCGCCCATTGACCCGGGTGCCGAGGTGGCACCCAACCGCGAGACCAGCGCGCGTGCCGCGTATTGCGGCGAGCAGAAAAGCCTGATTGTCGAGGTCATCGACCACGGCTGCCGAAGCATTTGCGCCGGAGCGATCCAGCGGATTGACCGGCACCGCCACTTCGCGCGCCCAGAGGTCGAGCAGCGCCCCCGCGTCCACGCGCGGGTCGCGCGCGATGACGCAGGTCGCTAGCAGGACGGAGCGCGGGGAAATCACCGCTTGCCGATCATCGACATGGCCACGATCAGGCTGCGTCGCATGCGATTGAACGAACGACGCAGGTCGGCGACCTCGTCGCTGCCTTTCTCACTGAACTCGGCGACGTCGTTGCGTCCCAGGCTGATCGCTTCGGCCGCCTTGGCGACCGCGGTGACCGGTCGGATGATCAGGCGCGAGAGCATCGCGTTGAGCACGACAAGCGTCAGCACCAGTACCCCAGCGATGGACAGAACGAACGTACGGAACGCGGCATCGGCTTGGGCCAGTGGCACAGCCATCGGTACAGTCACGATCTGGGCGCCGATGACTTCGTTGAGGTTCCAGCCGAAGCCGTTGTGACGGCCGTAGGCCAGGATCAGCGAGGCCGGCGCCACGGTCGGCGTGCTGTGGCAATTGAGGCACTGCGCGTTGGTAATGCGGATCGGGCGCGCGACGTACCACTGCAGGCCATTCTGCCCGTAGCGTTCGCCGGTTACCTCCGAGGCTGCGGGGTCTTCGCGAAAGCGGCGGATGATCGTGGCCTCCCATTCCTGCGCCAGGTCGCGCGGATTGGTCGGGTTGAGCGCCGCTTCCTTGTAGCCGTAGTCCGGATACTTCTTGCGCAAGAGGTTGATCGTCTCCGTAGCGGCAAACGCGGGCACCGTCTCCGGGAGAAACACTTCCGCAAGCTTCGGATCAAGATGCGGCTTGATGCGCGCGGTCGTGTAGCCGCGTATCGCCAGCGCCGATTCCATGATCAGCGCCGACTGCCGCGTTACGTTTACCTCCGCATCGCGCAGGAACTGCTGGCGGCTCACCAACAGAACGGCGGCGGACCCG
>DASQAE010000607.1:0-4935 GCA_035635915.1 Burkholderiaceae bacterium
GAACCTCGACCTCGTGCGCCACCTCGAGGCGCTCGCGGCGCGCAAGGGCTGCAAGCCCTCGCAGCTCGCGCTCGCCTGGGTGCTCGCGCAGGGCGAGGACATCGTCCCCATCCCGGGGACCAAGCGGCGGACGTACCTCGAAGAGAACGCGGGCGCGCTCGCGGTCACGCTCACGCCCCAGGACCTGGCGGCGATCGACGCGGTCATGCCGCCCGGCGCCGCCGCCGGGCTCCGCTATCCCGAGGCGATGCTGCGGGCGGTCGCGCCCTAGGAGGCTGTCCGGGTAGCCATGGCGGCTGCGGCGAACGATCCGGGGGCGCGCGGCGCGAGCCGCGCCGGCGCCGAGAGGTGGATGCGGGCGCATGCGAGCCTGAGCGAGAACTTCTACGAGGCTTTGCACGAGGGATCACGTTCGACCCGGATCGAGCGTGACGGCGATGCCCTGTTCGCGGTCATCAACGACGTCACGTTCGATTTCGCTTTCGACGCAAGCGATGTCGCTACGCTTTGGGTCAGCGTGCGCAACGATGTCGTGATCAGCGCGCGGCGGCAGCCGTTGCGTTCGGTCGATCGCCTGCACGAACTGCTGCGCGACCAGGCGGATGAGCTCCTGCGCATCGCGCGCAAGGCGGCGGAGCGGGTCGACTGCGGATCGGCGGCAGGGAAAGGAGTGAGACGCGTCCCCTCCCCCGTGTGCGGGGGAGGGTTAGGGTGGGGGCCGCGCCAGCGAGACTTCGTTAGCCGTTCACATACGCCATGGCGGCCGCCGGGTACCGCGTCCCGGCCACGGGCCGCTCTGCCAGCACACCGGCAATCTTGCGTTGCTCGGCGTCGGTCAGCGCGATGGTGGTTGCACCGGCATTTTCTTCTAGCCGCTCGAAACGGCGTGTGCCCGGAATCGGCACGATGTTAGGGCCGCGGCTGAGCAACCACGCCAGTGCCAACTGCGCCGGCGTGCACCCGCGCGCCTGCGCGACATCGTTCACCGCCTCCACCAGCGCAAGGTTTGCTGCAAGATTTTCCGCCTGAAAGCGCGGGTTCTGCCGCCGCCAGTCGCTCGCCTCGAGCTGCTCCGGGTTCTTGATCGCCCCGGTGAGAAAGCCGCGCCCGAGCGGGCTGTAGGCGACGAAGCCGATGCCCAGTTCCTTGCAGACAGGAAGCACATCGTTTTCCGCGTCGCGCGTCCACAACGAATACTCGGTCTGCAACGCTGTGATCGGATGCACCTTGGCGGCGCGGCGGATGGTGGCGCCCGAGGCTTCCGATAGTCCAAGGTGGAGCACCTTGCCGGTCTTCACGAGCTCCGCCATTGCACCGACGGTTTCTTCGATCGGCACGCTGCGATCAACGCGATGCTGGTAATAAAGATCGATCTGCTCGACGCCGAGGCGCTGCAAGCTGGCATCGCATGCGCTGCGCACATATTCCGGCCGCCCGTTCACGCCCAGGAACGCACCCTTCGCGTCGCGCACGTTGCCGAATTTCGTCGCAAGCACGACTTCCTTGCGCCTCGTGCGCAACACCTGCGCCAGCAAACGTTCATTGGCGCCCGTGCCGTACACGTCGGCCGTGTCGAGGAAGTTGATGCCCATGTCGATCGAACGGTGCAGCAGCTCGACTGAAACCTTGTCGTCGGCATGACCGTAGAACTCCGACATGCCCATGCAGCCGAGTCCGATCGCGGATACGTCGAGCTTGCCGAGCTTGCGGCGAGGAATCTTGACGCTCATGTTGTTGCTCCTGGTGTGAGAGGTGGCGAACCCGCAGACTAGGCGTGGTGGTGATGAGCGCGCTATCCGATTGCTCGGCGATCCTTGCCTGATCCTCCAGACCCTCATGCAAAGATGAGATCTTGCCCAGGGCACGGAACATAATCCGCTCGACCTGACCCGTGCTACGAAGGCCGAACAATGTCCCGCGACGACGCGCGTTTCCTGCCTGAGGTTTCGCCATCCGATGTGCGCCAGGCCGAACTGATCGACCTGGTACGGCGATTCGCCCCGGGTGACGGCTTGCACGAAACCGCAATCACGCGCCTGCACCTGCTGCGCGCGAGCGCGCCGGCGCATGGCCTGCCTTCCGTCTACGAACCCGGCCTGTGCATCGTCGTGCAGGGAAGCAAGCAGGCGATGCTCGCCGGCGAGGTTTTCCGCTACGACCCGCTGCACTACCTCGTGATCTCGGTGACGCTGCCGATCGTTGGCCAGATCCTCGAAGCGACGCCCGACAAGCCGTACCTGTGCGTGCGTTTGAACATCGATCCGCGCGAGCTCACGACGCTCGTGCTCGAGGCGCAAGCGAGCGCGCCAGCCGCGAACGGCCTCGAGCGCGGACTGCGCCTGGCACGCGTCTCGGATGCGTTGCTCGACGCCGTGCTGCGTTTGCTGCGGCTTCTCGGCACGCCGCAGGACATTGCCGTGCTGGCGCCGCTTGCAGTGCGCGAGATCTACTACCGCGTGCTGATGGGCGAACTCGGGTCACGCCTGCGCGCACTGACAGTCGTCGACAGTCACTCGTTTCGCATCGCGCGTGTGATCGACCTGCTCAAGCGCGACTATGCGCAGCCCGTGCGCGTCGAAGACCTGGCGCAGACCGCGCATATGAGCGCGTCCAGCCTGCATCATCACTTCAAGCAGGTGACTGCGATGTCGCCGCTGCAATTCCAGAAACAGCTGCGCCTGCATCAGGCGCGTCGTTTGATGCTGACCGAAGGCATCGACGCCGCCGTCGCAGGACATCGTGTCGGCTATGAAAGCCCGTCGCAGTTCAGTCGCGAGTACCGGCGGTTGTTCGGCGCGCCGCCGCGCGCGGAGATCGAACACGTGCGGAGCGTGGTGCAGGGCTGATCAGTGCGCGCGGCTTATTCGATCGCCGAGTACACCGCATTCCTGAACATCACCCGGTAATAACCGCGCGGTCCCGGCGCCTGCATCATCCAGATCGCGATCAGTCTTTCCTTCGGGTCGACCCAGAAGTATGTGCCACCCCAGCCGCCCCAGTTGTAGTCGCCGGTCGAGCCGGGTGTGTTCGCTTCACCGGAAGCGACGCGCACCGCAAATCCGAGGCCGAAGCCATACCCGGCGCCGGGAAGGTATGCGGGCCCGCGTATGCCGCCCAGATGATCGGACGTCATGTATTCGACCGTCTTGCGCGAAATGATGCGGGTTCCATCAAGCGTGCCGCCATTGAGCATCATCTGTGCAAAACGAAGGTAGTCGCCCGCGGTCGAGACCAGCGCCGCGCCGCCTGAAAGACGTTTGCGTGTTGCACGCACGCCACTCCAGTGCAGCTGGCCCTTGGTATCCGCATCTTCCGCAAACGACTCTGCAAGTCGCGCCTGTTTGGCCGGATCCACCTGGAATGCGGTGTCCTTCATGCCAAGTGGCCCGAGGATGCGTGCCTGCAGGTAGTCCGCAAGCGACTGGCCGGTCACACGTTCGATCAGATATCCCAGCACGTCGGTCGAAAGGCCATAGTCCCACGTCGTTCCGGGCTGAAACTGCAGCGGCACCTTGGTGAGCTTCTGCACCATCTCGGCGTTGGTCTGATCCCACCCGTCGACGCCGATCTTCTTGTATTCCTGCTTGACCAGCGAGTTGCCGAAAAAATCGTACGCGATGCCGGAGGTATGGCGCAGCAGGTCCTGGATCGTCGGTTCGCGCGCGGCGGGAACGATCTCGAGCGTGGCGGTGCCGCTGGCATCCTTCTTTTCGATACCGACCTTGAGGTCTTTGAGCTCGGGCACGTAACGCGACACCGGGTCGGAAAGCTGGATCCGCCCGTCTTCGACCAGCATCATCACGCCGACCGAGACGATGGGTTTGGTCATCGAATAGATGCGAAAGATCGCATCGGGCGTCATCGGCGCGCCGCTTGCCGGATCGCGCATGCCGATCGCTTCCTGGTAGGCGACCTTGCCGTCGCGCGCGACGAGGATCACCGCGCCGGGGATACGGCGTTTGTCGACGTCGGCACGCACCTGGGCAGTGAATTGCTTGAGGCGGGTTTCCGAGACGCCGTACTGGCGTGGTGCCTCGGTGGTCGATGCGGTGGTGCAACCGGCGACTGCAGCAGCCAGCAGCAACGAAACAAACGGAGAAACAAACAGAGAAACAAACAACCGGCGCATGGTGTCTCCTCAATTGTGGGTTTTGTTGTGACGCGGATGCTAGTGCAAGTATCGTGTGTTTGACGCGCCGGCACGCATTTCCAGGAGAAGACCTTGTGAGCGCACTATTTTCCCCGTTCACGCTGCGGGGTATCACGGTTCCCAACCGGATCGTCGTTGCGCCGATGTGCCAGTACTCGGCCGAAAATGGGAGCGCCACCGCGTGGCACATGATGCATCTCGGCAGTCTGGCGTCCTCCGGTGCCGGCACGTTGTTCATCGAGGCCACCGCGGTGGAAGCCGATGGTCGCATCACCCCCGGATGTCTCGGATTGTGGGATGACGCCAACGAGGCTGCGTTGGCGCCCGTGGTGGCGGCGATCCGCCGGTATTCACGCGTCCGCCTCGTCATCCAGCTCGCGCATGCCGGACGCAAGGCATCGAGTGAGGTTCCGTGGCGCGGCGGCCAGTTGATTCCGGTTGCCCAGGGTGGTTGGACACCCTCCGGCCCGTCGGCGCTGGAACACAAGCAGGGCGAACCGCCACCGCATGCGCTCGACAGCGAGGGGTTGCGCCGGGTGCGTGACGCATTCGTGGCGGCCGCCAAGAGGGCAGAGCGCCTTGGTCTGGATGGGATCGAAGTCCATTCGGCACACGGCTATCTGCTGCATGAGTTTCTTTCGCCGATCGCGAATCGGCGTACCGACCAATACGGCGGATCACTCGAGAACCGCATGCGGTTTCCGCTCGAAGTGTTCGCGGCCGTACGCGCGGTGTTCCCGCCGGACAAGCCGGTTGGCGTGAAGGTATCCGCGACCGACTGGCTC
>DASQAE010000608.1:0-2383 GCA_035635915.1 Burkholderiaceae bacterium
CTGCTCGCCGAAGGCTATGTCGAGAGCCGCCCCGGCTCGGGCACGTTCATCGCGGGCGATCTGACCGGCCTTGCATCACGACGGCGCGGCGCTCCGCGCGCGACAAAGCGCGCCGTGCCGACATCGGCGCAGACCTTTTCCGACTTCGAGCGATCGGCGGTGCAGAGCGACGCCCGCCCGTTCAACACCGGCCGCACGCTGATTGATGCGCGTACCGCCGAGACGTGGCGCAGCCTGACCCATCGCGCCGTGCGCCGGCTCGGCGCGAATGACCTCGGCTACACCGATCCCGCCGGCCTGGCCGAGCTGCGCGAGAACATCTGTGACTATTTACGGGCGGCGCGCGCGGTGCGTTGCGACCCCGGGCAGATCGTCATCACGGCCGGCACCCAGCAGGCAATCGACATCGCAATCCGTGTGCTGCTCGCGCCCGGCGACGAGGTGTGGGTCGAGGATCCCGGTTATCCGCTGACCCACGCGCAACTGCTGCTCGCCAAAGCGCGGCCGCATCCCATTCCCGTCGATGCCCAAGGTCTGGTCGTCGACGCCGGCACGCGCATGGCACCTCGGGCGCGCGTAGCGTTCGTCACGCCCTCGCATCAGTTTCCGACCGGCGTTGCGCTGTCCATGGCGCGGCGCCTGGAGCTGTTGGCGTGGGCGCGGCAGAGCGGCGCGTTCATTGTCGAGGACGACTACACCAGTGAGTTCCGCTATTCGGGGCCGCCGCTCGCATCGCTGCAGGGCCTCGATAACGCCGAGCAGGTGATTTACGTCGGCACGCTCAACAAGGCGCTATTTCCGGGTCTACGCATCGGTTACGCCGTGGTGCCGCGCGCGTTGCTGCAGGCTTTTGTAGGCACGCGCTATCTCATCGATCGCCAACCTGCGACGTTGCAGCAGGCGGTCGTTTCCGAGTTCATGCAACAAGGCCATTTCGCTGCGCACATTCGTCGCATGCGCCAGCTATATCGCGAACAGCGCGACGCGCTGGCGGAGACACTGATGCGCCGCGCAGCGGATCGGCTCGACGTTGCGGTGCCCGATCAGGGCATGCACCTCGTCGCCTATCTGCGCGACGGATCGTCTGACATCGCTGTCGAGGCCAGCGCCCAACGCGCCGGTATCGTCGCGCGCGCGATCAGCCGCTTCTATCGCACAGCGCACCCCCGCGCAGGTCTCATGCTGGGGTTTAGCGGGTTTCCGCGACAGTCGATCGTACCATCGGCCGCTCGGCTGGCGACGCTCGTCGCCAAGCGTGTCCGAGCTTAGGCTGCTACATGGCCGAAGCCGCAGACCAGCATCACCGGCAGGCGCAGTACTTGAGGCGGGCTGCTGCCATGGCGGCGCGCCTCTGGATAGGGCCGGATAACCCGTCATAGCGCTACGGCGAACCAATAGTGCCTTCATCGACCATGGCGCGCCAAATTGCTACCATTCGATAACAAACAGCGAACAATCGCGTTGTTTTCAATGACCGCTTTTGGCGCACAGCGGACATTGGTCTGAGCGCCCATGTCGGCTAAGCGGCAATTCCGGACTCATGCACCGCAACAAAATTCGTCCTAGTCGCCACCTCGTTGCCGCGGCTGAGCATCGGATGCGCTATCACCGGATTGATCGCGACCGCGGTTTCGAATCACGCCGGCAGACCTGCCGACGTTTGGTCGAACGCAGATTCCTGGCTGGCGAAGCCGAGCCAAGCCGTGCAGTATCGGCGCGATTGACAGTCATCGCGCGGCGGACCGTCACATGCTGTCACACCACGAACGCAGGTTCCTGTCGGCGCAACGGGTCGGGCATCTTGCCACGGCCGATGGCAGGGCTATTCCGCACGTCGTGCCAGTGTGTTTTACGATTTCGCAAGGCACCCTTTACATCACCATCGACGAGAAGCCGAAGCGCGTGGCTGGAGCAGCACTCAAGCGCGTCCGCAACATCGAGCGCAACCCGATGGTCGCCATCGTGGTTGATCGGTACGACGAAGACTGGACCCGGCTTGGCTGGGTGATGTTGCGTGGACGGGCCGAGATCCTGCGCGCCGGGACCGAGCACGATCACGCGCAGGAGCTGCTACGCTCCCGGTACCGCCAGTTGGCGGCGATGCAGATCGCCGATCGGCCCGTCATCGCGGTCCGCCTGGAGCGGGTGAAGAGCTGGGGCGACCTGTCCGTGGGCGCGGACGAGGCCGACCATGATGGTCAAGCCTAGAGGCTGTTGCGACCATAATGGCGTAAGTCCCGGTCGTCGCGCCCCGAGATCCTGCAATCCCGCCCGATGCGCGAAGCCCGACAAGCCGTCGCTGCGATGAGGACCAGCGTTGCGGCGCAAACCGCGGTACGTCCGCTCATTTCTCTGATAGAGTTGAGAAGGACACATTGGTTCG
>DASQAE010000609.1:0-2081 GCA_035635915.1 Burkholderiaceae bacterium
AGCAGTAGCGGCAGGCGTCCGTTCAGGATCAGGATGTTGTCCGGCGCCACGTCGCGATGCAGGCAGTTTTCCTTGTGCAGCGTCTCCAGCGCGTCCATCACCAGGCGCAGGAATTGCTCCAGCCACGCCGGGTCGACCGGATCGCGCTGTTGCTTGATCCAACTCTTCAGCGTCGGGCCGGAGTAATACGGCATGACCATGTAGGCCGTGCCCTTGTCCTGCCAGAACTGATGCACCTTGACCAGTGCGCGGTGCTCGAACCGGGCCAGCAGCTTGGCTTCGTTGATAAAGCTTCTCAGGCCGGCCTCGAAGGCTTCGCGATGCTGGGCCGACGAACGCACGTGCACCGAAAGGTCCGGGTTGCGCGTGGCGAGCGCCGTCGGCATGTACTCCTTGATCGCGACCTGCCGCTCGAGCCGCGTGTCCGTGGCGAGGTAGACGACGCTGAACCCACCTTCACCCAGGACGCGGTCGACCTGAAACTCGCGCAATCCGTAACCGTTCGGCAGGTGCCCGGCTGTCCCGCCCTGGCCGACGACGGGGCCGGTGAGACTGACGGATTCGTTGCCGGACTTGGACGTCATCGGGTGGATCCCGGCGCGTCAACTGTTGCGCCGAGGCCACGAATGGCACCCTCCTGCCGTCTACCGCAGGGGTCTTGTGCCGCGGGCGAGAGCGCCGAAACGCTCGTGGATGCGGACATCGAGGACGCCTTTTCAGGGTGGGCGCCGTGGGGAGCGCCGCGCGGCCACCCGATAACGGGAAGCCACGACGAAAAATAGCCGCAAACCGTTGTTTGGAAAACATGAATTTGCACCTTCCCGGCACGTGGCCGACCACGCCGACAGTCGGTCGAATTGTCTGCGCGGCCGTTTGTCTGACGCTAATGGGGGCAGCTGGCCGACGGGGACGGTGCCGGGACGGCTGCTAGATTCCACGGCTTCGAATCGCGGGGCGACTGGAGATGGAGGCACGCATGAAAAGCGCGGGGAAACGTCTCGTTGCAGTGGCGTTGCTGGCAGCGTTGATGGGCTGGTTGCCGGTGGCCTGCGCCAACGAGCCCGGCCCGGCGGAACGCGCCGGCAAGGCGGTCGACAAGGCAGCGGAAAAAACCGGCAAGGCGGTGAAAAAGGCCGGCGAAAAGGTGGGCGAGGGCGTCGAAACCGCCGGCAAGGCGGTCAAGCACGCCGCCAAGAAAACTGGCGAGGCGGTCGGCAAGGCAGTTGAGAAAACCGGCCAGGCGATCGAACATGTCGGCGACAAGGTGAAACCATCGTCCGACAAGAAATGACGCAACTCACCCGGTTGCCCCAGTGGCAGGCGTTGCAGGCGGAACGCAACGGGCTCTCGAACTTTCATCTGCGCGCCGCCTTTGCGGCCGACCCAGCGCGCTACGCGCGTTTTGTGCGCACCTTGGTTGCCGGCGACGCACGCGTCCTGCTCGATTTCTCGAAGCATCGTATCGAGGCGCGTACGCTGGATCTGCTGCTCGAGTTGGCGCATGCGCGTTCGTTGCGCACCCGTATCGATGCGATGTTCGCCGGCGAGCGCATCAACACCACCGAACAGCGTGCGGTGTTGCACGTAGCGTTGCGCGATCTGTCGAGTCGACCGCTGCAAGTCGACGGGATCGATATCAAGCCGGCGGTGGCTGCGGTGCGCGACCGCATGCTCGACCTCGCGGAGCGCGTACGCGAGGGGCGCTGGACCGGACACACCGGCGCAAAAATCACCGACGTGGTCAACCTCGGTATCGGCGGTTCCGATCTCGGACCGCAGATGATGACGGTCGCACTGGCGCCGTATCACGACGGTCCACGGGTGCACTTTGTTTCCAACGTCGATCCGGAGCACCTGCGCACGACGCTGGTTCCGCTCGAACCGGCGTCCACGCTGTTCGTCGTCGCTTCCAAGACGTTCACCACCATCGAGACGATGACCAACGCACGCGCCGCGCGCCGCTGGCTGGTCAACGCGCTGGGCGCCGAGGCGGCGACCGAACGTCACTTTGTCGCGGTCTCGACCAACGCCAAGGACGTCGCGGCGTTCGGTATCGCGCCCGCCAACATGTTCGAGTTCTG
>DASQAE010000610.1:0-2095 GCA_035635915.1 Burkholderiaceae bacterium
TTTTCAGTGCGCTGGATCAGGTCGCCGATGTAGTAGATGTTTTCGGCCTTCAGGCAGTTCGCCGAGCGCACCGTCAGCTCCAGATCGTCAACCGGTCGCAGCAGGATCGGATCGACTTGCGGCGAGACACGTGAGGCGACCGCAACCTCGGCAGTTCCCTCAAGGGCCGCAAACACCGACAGCTGGTCGACCAGGATGCGCGCGGCCTGGCGCACGGCCTCTTCGGGCGTCATGGCGCCGTTGGTCTCGATCGTCATGACCAGCTTGTCGAGGTCGGTGCGTTGTTCGACGCGTGCCGATTCGACCGTGTAGGACACGCGTTTTACCGGCGAAAATGACGCATCCATCACGACGCGGCCGATCGTCTTGGAGTGGTCGTCGCGAAATGCACGCACATTGCCCGGCACATAGCCGCGACCCTTTTCGATCTTGATCTGCATCTCCAGGCGGCCGCCGCCCTGCAGGTGCGCGATCAGGTGATCGGGGTTGATGATCTCGACGTCGTGCGGCAGTTCTATATCGGCCGCGGACACGATCCCTTCGCCCTCTTTCTTCAGCAGCAGCGTGACTTCGTCGCGGTTATGCAGCTTGAAAACGACGCCCTTGAGGTTGAGCAGGATGTCGACCACGTCTTCGCGCACGCCATCGACAGTGGAGTACTCGTGCACGACCCCGGCGATCGATGCCTCCGTCGGCGCATAACCGACCATGGAAGACAGCAGAATGCGACGCAACGCGTTGCCGAGCGTGTGGCCGTACCCGCGCTCGAACGGTTCCATCGTGACGGTGGCCGCGTTCGGACCGATCGATTCAACCTCGATCGCACGCGGCTTCAGCATGGCGGTAGATGACATGGACGATCCCTATTCAATACCCTCGGCTCGTTACGCCGATAAGGCTGATGGATAGTCAGGGCAAAGTGCCCAAACTCAATAAAGCTTGTGGAGTTGCCCCTTGCGCAGCAAGGGCAACGGTCCAACCCTCGTTACCTTGAATACAATTCAACGACTAACGACTCGTTTACATCCTGCGCGACATCGCCGCGATCGGGAACCTGCTTGAACTTGCCCTCGAGCTTGTCCTTGCTGACGTCGACCCAGGAAGGAAAACCGGACTGCTCCGCAAGCGAAAGCGCTTCCTGGATCCGGCCCTGTTTTTTCGCCTTTTCCCGCACCGTGATCACATCGCCAGCTTTCACGAGCATCGATGGGATGGCGGCGGTGCTGCCGTTGAGCGCGATCGCGCAGTGCGAGACGAGCTGGCGCGCCTCGGCGCGCGTCGAGCCGAATCCCATTCGATAGACCACGTTGTCGAGGCGCGACTCCAGCAGTGCGATCAGGTTCTCGCCGGTGTTGCCCTTGCGCCGCGTTGCTTCGGCGAAGTAGCGACGGAACTGGCGCTCGAGCACGCCGTACATCCGCTTGACCTTCTGCTTCTCGCGCAACTGGATGCCGAAATCGGACGTACGCGCGCCCGAAATCCGGCCGTGCTGGCCCGGCTTCGAATCGGCCTTGCACTTGGTGTCGAGCGCACGCCGTGCACTCTTCAAGAACAGATCGGTGCCCTCGCGGCGCGAGAGTTTGAGTTTTGCTCCGGTATGGCGAGCCATGTTGCCTTCCTAATCCTGCAGAAACTCTGCATTAAGTCCGCGGCGTTATTCCGCGGACACCAGGTTGTCGAGACCCATCGTTGCTTGCTCCTTGTAGGAACCTGATCAATCACAAACGCAGCGGCGTTACACGCGCCGCCGCTTCGGCGGCCGGCAGCCGTTGTGCGGCACCGGCGTGATGTCCTGAATCGACGAAATGCGAAACCCGCACGCGTTGAGTGCGCGCACCGACGACTCCCGGCCGGGGCCCGGGCCGCTGATCCGCACCTCGAGATTCTTGACGCCGCATTCCTGCGCGGCGCGGCCTGCGTTTTCAGCCGCGACCTGCGCCGCAAACGGTGTCGACTTGCGCGAACCCTTGAAGCCTTGGCCGCCGGAACTGGCCCAGGACAACGCGTTGCCCTGGCGATCCGTGATCGTGATGATGGTGTTGTTGAACGACGCGTGAATGTGCGCGATGCCTTCCGCCACGTTCTTCTTGACCTT
>DASQAE010000611.1:0-1606 GCA_035635915.1 Burkholderiaceae bacterium
GCACGTGGAGCTTCCGTGAGATCGGTGCGGCGCGCATGCCGGATCCAAGCGGCGCGTTACGCCAATTTCAGCGCGCGAAGGTCATCCGCGATACGTTCTTCCGCACCGGCGGCAATCAGCCGGCACTCACACTGACGTTGAAGCCGACCGACATGGATCAGACCATTCAGCGCTTCAACCTGAGTGTCGATGGCCAGGTGGTGAGTTACGCGCACGGTCCACAGAACGTCACCAGCGTGCAGTGGCCCGGACCCGGCGGTGGACTGCAGGCGCGCATCGAATTGGCGCCTGCGGTGCCTGGCCGCAACTCGGGCACGGTCGAAAGCGGCCCGTGGGCCTTGTTCCGTCTGCTGGAGCGCATGCAGATCGAACCCGGCCCAACGCCGGAGCGTTTTCGCGTGACTTTTGCCGTCGACGGCCGGCGCGCAATGTACGACCTGACCACCGGCAGCGTGCAGAATCCGTTCCGTCTGCGCGAGTTGCGGGAATTCCGCTGTCCGGACTGATGCAGGAGCGATCGCGTCGTGCTGCAGCTTTTGCCCGAAGACTTTCTCTCGTCCGACTCCGGCGCAGCGGGCTGGTACGGCAAGATTCCCGCGCTTGGCGATTTCGCTTCGCGCCGATTGCCGACCGAGTTCACGCAACGCTGGGACGCGTGGCTCGCACGCGCCATTGAAACCAGCCAGGCCGCGCTCGGCGGTGCATGGCTCGACACGTACCTGAGCGGACCGTTGTGGCGGTTCGCGCTCTCGCCCGGGATCATCGACGCGCGATTCTGGTTCGGTGTGCTGATGCCGAGTGTCGATCGGGTCGGGCGTTATTTCCCGCTCACGATCGCCACCGCGACGGCGCTTCCGCCAAGCCCGCCGCTCGCGGCGCTCGAGCAATGGTACGAACGCGCGGCGACCGCCGCACTGGGGTGCCTGACCCCGGGTGCTTCGGTCGAGCGCCTCGAGTCGGCGCTGGCCAGTCTTGGCGCACTGAATTTTTATCCTTCGGACGTGAGCATCACCGCAAGCGATGCCGTGCTCGCGCGCCTGCCTGCAGCACAAGGACTCGAGCAGGCGTTTGCGCATGCGGCAGCGCCGCTGCTGCTGCGCGATCTGCGCGGCGCCAGCTACTGGTGGGCACGGTTCGAGGGCATCGCGCCGCCTGCCGTGGTGGTGCATCGCGGATTGCCCGACGCTGCGACATTCGTACGCCTGCTGGACGGCTCTCTGTAGCGCCGGCGAGCGAGCGTATGAGCAGCGACGACGAAAAGACGCGTAGCGGCAGCCCGTTGCCGCCGCCGACGCAAGAGCCCGTCGCTTCGGTCACCGCGCCCGACTCGTCCCCCGCCGCAAGTGGCGCCGCCACCTCGCCGAACGCACTCGGACCCGGCTTCGACCTGCGCGAGTTCGAAATCGAGCGCGTGATCGGCGAAGGCGGCTTCAGCATCGTGTACCTGGCGATCGACCGCCAGCTCGTGCGCCGTATCGCGATCAAGGAGTACATGCCGAGCGCGCTCGCGCTGCGCACGCGCGATCTGACCATCGTGTCCAAGTCGGAACGCGTGCGCGAGACGTTCGAGGCCGGCCTGCGCAGTTTCGTCAACGAGGCGCAGCTG
>DASQAE010000612.1:0-3808 GCA_035635915.1 Burkholderiaceae bacterium
CTCTGGGACGACGGCGTGATCGATCCGCTCGACACGCGCATGTGCCTGGCACTTGGTCTTTCGGCGGCGCTGAATGCGCCGATTCCCGAGACCAAGTTTGGCGTGTTCCGCATGTAAGGCAAAGCGTGAGCGACACCGTCCACACGCGGCCTGAACACGAAGACCTGCGGCGCCAGGTCGCGCGTTTTGTCGCGCAGGAAGTCGAGCCGTTTGCATCGGCGTGGGACGAGCAGGGAACCGTTCCACGCGAGATCCTGCGCCGGATGGGCGCGCTCGGCTGGCTCGGGCTGACGGTTGCGGAGGCCGACGGCGGTGCCGGTGCGGATATGGTGACCAACGTCGTGTTCCAGGAAGCACTGGCGCGTTCGACCTCGGGCGGCTTCGTGATCACGGTGCTGGTTCACACCGACATGGCGAGCCCGCACCTCGTGCACGCGGGCTCCGCGGCACAGAAACAACGCTGGCTGCCGTCGATCTTGTCGGGCGCGCTGATCACCGCCGTGGCGATCAGTGAACCGGATGCAGGTTCGGACGTCGCCGCAATCCGGACGCGAGCAACACGCGACGGCGCGTTTTACGTGCTCAATGGCACGAAGATGTTCATCACCAACGGCGTACATGCTGACCTGGTGTTCGTCGCCGCGCGCACCGAACCCGCGGCTGAACGCGGCGGCCGCAGTGCGCACGGCATCTCGATATTTGCGCTCGAGCGCGGCACGCCGGGCTTGCGCGTAGGACGCGCGTTGCGCAAGCATGGCTGGCTTGCATCCGATACGGCCGAGCTCGTCTTCGAAGATTGCCGTGTGCCGGCCGCCAACCTGCTGGGCCAGGAAAACGGCGGGTTTTACGCGATCATGCAGAACTTCCAGGCCGAGCGGATTGCGCTCTCCAGCATGGCGGTGGGCGAAGCGCAGACGGCGCTCGATCTGACCTGGGGCTACGTGCGCGAGCGCAAAGCGTTCGGCGCCACGTTGTGGGATCAGCAGTCGGTACGCCAGCGCTTGACGATGTTGGCCGCAAAGGTCGAGGCCGCGCGTCAGTTCCTTTATCACTGTGCCTGGAAGGTCGATCAAGGCCGCAACGCAGTACGTGAGGTGTCGATGCTCAAGGCGCTGACCGGCGAGCTCGTCAACGAAGTGATGTACGACTGCCAGCAGTTCCACGGCGGCGCGGGTTATATGCGCGAGAGCCCGATCGAGCGCCTGGTGCGCGACGCGCGGGTGCTCGCCATCGGCGGCGGAGCGACCGAAGTGATGCTGGAGGAAGTCGCGAAACGATGGGAGCCCGCGTGAAGATCTGTGTTGCGGCACTGGCCGCGGTGCTTTGTGTGGGCTGTGCGGCCAAGGCATCGCCGCCTGCCGGTGCGATCGATCTGACCGATGACGGCTCGCCCATCGTTGCGCACTGGAGACCGCTCGCGGACACGACCACGCCGCGGCCCGCGGTCGTAGCGCTGCACGGCTGCGGCGGCTTGTACCTGCGCGATGGCAAGACATTCGACTCGCGTTATCCACGTTACGTCGAGCACCTGCAGGCGTCTGGATATCACGTGCTGCTGCCGGACAGCTTCACTCCGCGCGGCACGCCCTCGATCTGCACGGTCAAGAACAACGAGCGCACGATCACGGTCGAAACACGCCGTGCCGACGTGGTCGCGGCGGTGCATTGGCTTGCACGCCAACCCGGCGTCGATCCAAAGCGCATCGTGTTGCTCGGCTGGTCGCACGGCGCGATGACGTCGCTCAATGCGATCAACAGTGCACGACCGGGATTTGCGGCGCCGCTCGCCGGCGCGGTGGTGTTTTATCCCGGCTGCAATGCACTGTTGAAGGTGCCTTTCAAGATCGACATCCCAGTCCTGATGTTGCTGGGCGAGAAGGACGACTGGACGCCGCCCGCGCGGTGCGTCCAGCTTGCGGAACGCACACGACAAGCGCAACCGAACGCCGACGTGCGCGTGCACGTTTATGCCGACAGTTACCACGGTTTCGACGGAACGGCTCCGATCCGTTTCTGGACCGGTGTTTCCAATGGGGTCGATCCTTCTGGTGTGCACCTGGGCGCCAACCCGGTTGCACGCGCCGAGGCGCAAGCGGAAATGGACGCTTTTTTTGCGCGAGTACTGAAATGAACGCTCAGACGCTCGAAATTGCGATCGCGCACCACGTGGCTGTGGTCTGGATGGCGCGCGAGAAGGTGCGCAACGCATTCAACGAAACGATGATTGCGGAGCTGGCACAGGTGTTCCGCGAACTGGGCGCCGACGACGGCATCCGGGCGATCGTGCTCGCCGGCCGCGGACCGGCGTTTTGTGCCGGCGCGGATCTCGACTGGATGCGTCGCATGGCGAGCTATTCGATGCAGGAAAACCGCACCGATGCGCGTGCGCTGGCCGACATGCTGCGTGCCGTCTACGAGTGTCCCAAACCGACGCTCGCGCGCGTGCACGGCGATGCGTACGCGGGCGGCATGGGACTGATCGCCGCCTGCGATATCGCATTCGCCGCGATCAACGTGAACTTCTGCCTGTCCGAAACACGGCTCGGCCTGATTCCGGCCACCATCAGTCCCTACGTGTTGCGCTCGATGGGCATCAATGCAGCGCGGCGCTATTTCCTGACGGCGGAGAAGTTCGATGCGGCCGAGGCATATCGCATCGGCTTCGTGCACGACATCGCACCGCTGGACGAGCTCGATGCGCGCGTCAACACCTTGCTCGGCACCCTGATGCAGACCAGCAGCAACGCGGTGCGTGAGGCAAAACGGTTGGTGCGCGAAATCAACGGGCGCCCGATCGACGAGGCGTTGGTTGCGGACACCGCGGAGCGCATCGCCGCCATCCGGACGTCGGACGATGGCAAAGAAGGCGTGCGTGCGTTCCTGGAGAAACGCAAGCCGCGCTGGCTCGCAGAGTTCGAAGCGGAACAGGCAGCGGCAGCCGAGGATGACGAGGAGATGTAGTTGGTGACGCTCGTTCTGTTTGCGGCCCCCACCCTGACCCTCCCCCGCTTCGCAGGGGAGGGAACAAACTCCCTCCCCCGCCTGCGGGAGAGGCCTGGGGTGGGGGCCGAACGTGCTCGCTCTCGAACTATCTGCCCCAGCCCGGGTTGAATCGATGTTCACCAAGATCCTGATCGCAAATCGCGGCGAAATCGCCTGCCGGATTGCCACCACCGCGCGGCGGCTCGGCGTGCGCACGGTGGCTGTGTATTCGGATGCAGATGCCGGCAGTCGACACGTCGCGCTCTGCGACGAAGCGGTGCGGCTCGGCTCTGCGCCTGCTCGCGAGAGCTACTTGCGCGCCGACACGATCATCGCGGCCGCCAAGGCCACCGGGGCACAGGCGGTACATCCGGGCTACGGCTTTCTGTCGGAGAACGCAGAGTTCGCCCTTGCGTGCGGCCAGGCGGGCATCGTCTTCATCGGCCCGCCGCCGGCCGCGATCCGCGCCATGGGCAGCAAGAGCGAAGCCAAGGCGCTGATGGAAAAAGCGAACGTGCCGCTGGTACCCGGATACCACGGCGCTCGCCAGGAGAGCGACTTCCTGCGCAGCCAGGCCGATTCGATCGGCTATCCGGTGCTGATCAAGGCGAGTTCCGGCGGCGGCGGAAAAGGCATGCGCGTCGTGACGAGCGCCGACGCGTTCGACGATGCGCTCGCATCCTGCAAACGCGAAGCGGCCTCGAGTTTCGGCGACGACCGGGTACTGGTCGAGAAATACCTGAGCCGCCCGCGTCACATCGAAATACAGGTTTTTGCCGACGCACACGGCAACTGCGTCAGCCTGTTCGAGCGCGACTGTTCTGTT
>DASQAE010000613.1:0-3824 GCA_035635915.1 Burkholderiaceae bacterium
GGATGGTGACGGCAAAAGGGGAGCGACGCCGATTTCACGCCCCGGACGGGGTCAAGGCGGCGCTACGTCGCCGGTTAGCGGGGGAGCGGACTAATCAAACGTGCGCCAGCGCCAGCGCCCCGAGCGCGGCGCCCAGCCCCGCGACGCCATAAACGCCCCAGACCAGCCAATCACGCCGCGTCAACAGGGCGATAGCCGACAGCGCAATGGAGATCTGCATCGCGGTGGTTGCCTGCGCCCACCGATGATGGATGTGCAACTGCGCCTCGCTTTTTTCGTCCCAGGCCTTGGCTTCCGCCTCGAGTTTTTCGGCTTCGAGCTTGATCTCTTCCTTCTCTTTCTTGTAGCGCGCGATTTCCTTGGTGTAGAAGTCCTGCTTGTCGGGCGCGCTCGTGAGCGTCAGTCCAAGCTCCGACAGGTTTTGTTTGCTGCTCTTGGCCTGGTAATAGTTCCACTGGTTCGATGCTTCGGTCTTCTTGATCGCGGCGTTGTTCTTGAACAGCATTGCGTTCGCCTGCGTTGCACCGCCCTGGTAGGACATCAGCGCGCCGGCGGTCGCGAGGATCGCTGTCAGCACCGCGATCCGGCCCGAAAACTGGTCCGTGCTGCCGTGTTGTGCGGCATGCTCGAGCTGATGATCGTGCGGACCATGGACGTGGAAATCGTGCGACATTGTCGTGTGCTCCCCAGGAAGAAGATCTGGCGCCGCCGTCAGGACGGTGGGCGGCGATCGTACGTGACGAATTCGATGGCAAAGGGCCGGGCCGCTGTCGGTTCCTGACGTTCGCGCTCTACCGCGACCCAGTCGCGCGCATCGGGCAGCGGCAAAAAAGTGTCGCCCTCGAAATCGGCGTCGATGTGGGTGACCAGCATCCGGTGGGCGCGCGGCGCGGCCTCTTCAAAAAGCTGCACCCCGCCGACTACGAAAACTTCAGGCTCATCTCCGGCCAGCTTGAGCGCGGCGTCGAGACTGGAAACGACCTCCGCGCCCGGGGCGCTGAACGCGGCGTTGCGCGACACGACGATGCTGCGCCGGCCCGGCAGGGCACGGCCGATCGAAGTCCATGTGCGCCGACCCATCACGATCGGATGGCCCATGGTCGTGCGCTTGAAGCGCGCCAAGTCCTCGGGCAGTCGCCACGGCATAGTGCCGTCGCGGCCGATCACGCCGTTGCGTGCGCGGGCGACGATCAGCGTGAGCCGAGGAGTCGAGGTCATGGTTCGTGTTTACGGCGTGCGTCGGCGCGTTCAAACGGCGACGGGTGCCTTGATATGCGGGTGCGGGTCGTAGCCGAGCACCTCGAAATCTTCGTAGCGATACTCGAACAGGCTGGGGGGCCGGCGTTTGATCGCTAGCCGCGGCAACGGCCGCGGCGCGCGCCTCAATTGTTCCTGCACCTGCTCGAAGTGATTGCTGTAGATATGGCAATCGCCGCCGGTCCAGACGAAGTCGCCCGGCGCGAGATCGCACTGTTGCGCCACCATGTGCGTCAGCAGGGCGTAGGACGCGATGTTGAATGGCACGCCAAGAAAGATGTCGCAGCTGCGCTGGTAAAGCTGGCACGACAATTTGCCGTCGGCAACGTAGAACTGGAACATCAGATGGCACGGCGGCAGCGCCATCCTGGGGATATCGCTGACGTTCCACGCCGAGACGATCAGGCGGCGCGAGTCGGGATTGGTGCGGATCTGCTCCAGCACCTGCGTCATCTGGTCGATGTGCCCGCCATCGGGCGTGGGCCACGAGCGCCATTGCACGCCGTACACCGGGCCCAGGTCGCCATCAGGCCGCGCCCATTCGTCCCAGATCGTGACGCCATGGTCGCGCAGGTATTGCACGTTCGAATCGCCGCGCAGGAACCACAGCAGCTCGATGATGATCGAGCGCAGGTGCAGCTTCTTGGTGGTGATCAGCGGGAACCCAGCGGCCAGCGGAAACCGCATCTGGTAGCCGAATACCGAGCGCGTTCCGGTCCCCGTGCGATCGGTTTTTGGCGTGCCATGTTCGAACACATGGCGCATGAAGGTTTCGTACGTGCTCATCGAGTAGATATTAGCTGTCACCACTCCGTCGGAGCTTGCCGGGCGAGCTAGAGCGCGAACTGCAACGCCGCCAGCCGGGCATACAGGCCGCCGCGTCCGATCAACTCGGCGTGCGTGCCCGCATCGACCAGGCGTCCATGTTCGATCACGAAAATCCGCGCTACCGCCTGCACCGTCGCGAGCCGATGCGCGATGACGATGGTCGTGCGATTGCGCATCGCTGTCTGCAAGGCGGCTTGTACCGCGCGTTCGCTTTCCGCATCCAGGCTGCTCGTCGCCTCGTCGAGCAGCAGCAGCGGTGCGTCCTTCACCATCGCACGAGCGATTGCGATCCGCTGGCGCTGCCCGCCCGACAGGCGTACGCCGCGCTCGCCCACGAACGTGCCGTAACCCTCCGGCAGGCGTTGCACGAACTCGTCGACGAATGCAGCGCGCGCCGCGGCCAGTGCATCGGCTTCGCTGGCGTCGGCCCGGCCGTAGCGGATGTTCTCCAGGATGGTGCCCGAAAAGATCACCGGCTCCTGCGGCACCACGGCGATGCGCGCGCGCAGGTCGGCGAGGCGCAACTCGCGCAGATCGATCGTGTCGAGCCGGATAGCGCCGGAGTCGATGTCGTAGAAGCGTTGCAGGAGTTGGAACACGGTCGTCTTGCCGGCGCCGGACGGGCCGACCAGAGCGACGGTCTGTCCCGGTTCGATTTCGAGCGAGAGGTCGTGTAGTACCGGATGGTTCGGGCGCGACGGGTAAACAAAACGCACGGATTCGAATTCCACCCGCATGCCACCCTGCGCCTCGGCAAGCGGGCGCGGGTGGTCGGGATCGGTGATGTGACTGCGTGTCGCGAGCAACTCCATCAGGCGCTCGGTCGCGCCTGCGGCGCGCAACAAGTCGCCCCAGACTTCGGCCAGCACCGCGACGCTGCCCGCGATCAGCGCGACGTACAGCGCGGTCTGCGACAGGTCGCCCGGCGAGAGCCGTCCTGCAAACACCGCTTGCACGCCGCCGTAGAGGCCATAGAGCAACGAGCCGAACACGCCGATGATGATGAAGGCGGTCAGCGCCGCGCGCGTGCCGGTGCGACGGATCGAGGTGGTGAACGCGTTTTCGTTGGCGCTTGAAAAACGCGTTGCTTCGGCGTGCTCTTGCGTGAAACTCTGCACGATCGGAATCGCGTTCAGCACCTCGGCCGCGATGCCGCTCGTATCCGCGATCCGGTCCTGGCTTGCGCGCGAGAGCCGGCGCACGCGCCGGCCGATCAGCATCGCGGGGAGCACCACCAGCGCGATGATCACGATCACCGTGAGCATCAGGCGCGGATTGGTGGCCACCAGCATGCCGATCGCGCCCAGGCCGATCACCGTGTTGCGCAGGCCCATCGAGATGCTCGAACCGACCATGCTCTGGATCACCGCGGTGTCGGTCGTGAGGCGCGAGAGCACTTCGCCGGTCTTGAGCGTCTCGAAGAACTGCGGGCTTTGCGTGAGCACGTGCCCGTACACCGCCTGGCGCAGGTCGGCGGTCACTCGTTCGCCGATCCAGGTCACCATGAAAAAACGTGCTGCGGTGAAAACGCCGAGCGCAACCGCGACCAGGAACAGCAGTCCGAAGTATTCCTTGACCAGCGTCAGGCGTTCGACCGTCGCGAGATCGGCGGGCGCCGCGAGGCCGCCATCGACGAGCACCTTGACCGCAAACGGCGCCGCCAGCGTCGATACGGCCGCGCCAAGCAGAAACAAGGTTGCGAGCGCGATCTGGCGCCGGTAGGGCAACAGAAAAGGAAA
>DASQAE010000614.1:0-5265 GCA_035635915.1 Burkholderiaceae bacterium
CAAGTTCACGCGCCCGCTGCGTCCGGACGAAGTGTGCGACGTCGCGTTTGGAGCGCCGTCCGCCGACGGCTTGCGCTTTCGCCTGCAGGTTGCCGGCACGCCCTGTGCCGGCGGAACGTTCCTGCTGCAATCGGTTGACGCCTCCAATGACTGAGCGCCGTTTCCTCTTGCGCGCGCTGTTGGGTGCCGGTGCGGCGGCTGTGGCGCCGGCGCGCGCCCAGGTCGAAGACCTCGAAAAACTGTTTGCACTTTTCGCCGCGCAGGGCGAGCGGCGCAAGGCGTTCGTCGAACGCCGCCACTCGGTGTTGTTTCGCAATCCGCCCGAATCGCGCGGCACGCTTTACTTCAAGCCACCTGCATTGCTCGAACGCGAGGTCGTAAGTCCGCGCCACGAAAAGATCCGCATCGATGGGGCAAGCGTGACGCTGTGGTCCGAAGGCGACGATGGCAAGGTGATCGAGCGCAAGGCTTCGCTCACCACGATTCCGCAACTGGCCAGCCTCGTGCTCACGATCCGTGCGACCCTGGCCGGCGACCTCGCGACGCTGCGCAAGATGTACCTGATCGCGCTGCAGGCGCCGTTGCCGCGCTGGCGCCTCGAACTGACGCCGATCGATGAGCCCGTTGCAGGCGCGGTCAGCGCGATCTCAATGGCGGGGGACCGCGGCGATGTGCAGCGCATTCAGTTCACCGAGACCACCGGTGATCGCACCGAACTGCTTCTGAGCGCCGCGCGATGAGCCTGATCGGGCGGTGGGTGGCGTTGGTGGCTGTAGTTGCGGTATGCGGCTGGCTGGTGGCGCGTGCGCCGATCGCGACCGACATCGCTGCCTTTCTGCCCGGACCCGCGACACCCGAGCAGCGACTGCTCGCAGAACAATTGCGCGACGGCATCGCGGCGCGCCTGGTGCTGATCGGGGTCTCGGTACCTGACGAGGCGCAATCGGTGCACGCGGCGCGCGTCGCCGCCGCACTGACGCGTCGCCTGCGCGCGGATTCCCACTTCACGTTCGTCGTGAGCGGGGACCCGAAGGACTTCGAGCGCGAACGTGCGTTGTTGTTCGACGCACGGTATCTGCTCAGCCCGCAAGTGCAACCGGCCGAGTTCACCGTCGAGGGGCTGCGCAGCGCGTTGCGCCGACTGGAGCAGCGCCTGACTTCCGCACTTGCGCCGCTGGTGCGCCCGATGGCACCCATGGATCCGACCGGCGAAATGATCGCGATCGTCGAACGGCTTGCGCAGCGTCCGCCACCGCGCACCCAGCATGGGGTCTGGTTCACCGCCGACGGACGCACGGCAATCGTGCTTGCCCAGACACGCAACCCCGGGTTCAACATCGACGCGCAGGAGGAAGCGCAACGGGCCCTGCAGAGCGCGTTTAACGCGAGTCGCGACGAAGCCGCCAGTGGTGTCGACGTTTCGCTGCAGCTTGCCGGCCCGGGGGTGTTTGCCGTCGAATCGCGTACGCGTATCGAACGCGATGCACGCCGCCTTTCGATACTGGCCACCGCACTCATCGCTGGGCTGCTGTTATCGGTGCTTCGCAGTCCACGTTTCCTGCTGCTTGCGGCGGTCCCGGTCGGCACCGGCGCCCTGGCGGGGTTGGCCGTGATCGCGGTCGCGTTCGGTGAGATTCACGGCATCACGCTGGGTTTCGGCCTGACCTTGATCGGCGAGGCGGTCGATTACGCGATTTACGTCCATCTGCAACGCGCGGCGCCGGATGATCCGCGCGGCAACGCGCGTTTGTGGCGCGCGTTGTTGCTGGCCGTGCTGTCCTCGGCAGCGGGTTTCCTCGCCATGATCCTGTCCGGATTCCGCGGACTGGCACAACTGGGTGTGTTTTCGCTGGTCGGCATCGTGGTGTCCGGCGCCGTCGCGCGCTTCTATCTGCCTGCGCTGCTGCCTGCGCCGCGGCCACGTCCCGCGCCATTCGATTGGCCCCCGAGGCGGCCAGCGGTGTTGCGCGCAGCGCAAGCCGTGCTCGCGCTCGCAGTTGTGTTGGCAGTGGCGCAGATTGCCGTGCGAGCGCCGGCGATATGGACCGATTCGTTGTCGTCGATCTCTCCGCTCGGAGCGAGCTCGGGCGAACTCGACGCGCGCCTGCGCGGCGATGCTGCCCTTCCCGAGGTGCGGTGGCTGATCGCGCTCGAACGTCCGACGCAGCAACAGGCGCTCGAGCAGACCGAAGCGTTGCGGCCGGTGTTGGAGCAACAGCGACAGTCGGGTGCGCTGATGGCGTTCGATTTGCCGGCTGATGTGCTTCCTAGCGATCGCACACAGCGCGCACGTCAGGCCGCGTTGCCGGAAACCAGTGTTCTGCAGGCTGCGCTTGCGCGCGCCATAGCGTCGACCAATTTCGCGCCCAATGCATTCGCGCCGTTCGTGCTTGCGGTGGAGAAAGCGCGTACCGGACCGCTCCTGACCCCGGCCTACTACGCCGGCAGTGGGCTGGGACAACGATTGACGGCGCAACTGGTTGCGCGCCCCAGCGGGACCACCGCGGTCTTGATCACGGTGCACGGTGTCAATGCGGAAAAGGCATCGCAGTTGCGTGCCGCGGTCAAGGAGCAAGGGGCGACATTGATCGATCTCAAGGATGACGTCGAAATGCTGCTCGCCGACTACCGGCGCACCGCGCTATGGGCGGCCCTTGCCGGAGCGGCGCTCATCGTGGCGCTGCTTGCCATCCAGTTGCGGTCAGTGCGCGTGGTTGGACGCATTTGTGCGGCGCTCGGTGCAGCCGTCGTCATCACCGCTGGTGCCCTAGTCCGCTTCGAGGGGTCGCTGACGCTGTTTCACCTGGTTGCGCTGCTGCTCGTGGCGGGGATCGGATCGAACTACGCCATCTTTTTCTGCCGCCTGCCCGCCGACAGCATGGCGCGCCGGACCACACTTGCGTCGGTAATCCTCGCTTCTGCAACAACCTTCATCGCCTTTGTCCTGCTTTCCACGTCGACAACCCCGGTTTTGCATATGATTGGCACGACCGTCGGCATCGGTACTCTCGCGGGGCTCGCGGCCAGTGCTGTATGCGCGGCGGTCGAGACGCCAACCGCCTGAGAATCGTGTCGCACCAGCGCAATCCGATCGTCGTTTCCGACTTCACCGCCACCACCGCCGTCGGGCGGGGGCGTGAAGCACTGCTTGACGCGTTGCACGCACGTCGCGGCGCGCTGCGCGCATGTGAATTCGGCCCGCCGGAGCTGGCCCAGTTTGGGCGTTTGCATCGACTCGAGACCTATGTTGGGGAAGTCGCGGGCCTGGATGCGGTCGAGTTGCCGGCACACCTGGCGTCGTTCGATTGCCGCAACAACCGGCTCGCCTGGCTGGGTTTGCATCAGGATGACTTTCTTGCCGAGGCCGTGCGCGTGAGAGAGCAGTACGGCGCGGATCGGGTCGCAGTCATCTTTGGCACCAGCACTTCGGGAATGCTGCAGGCGGAGTGGGCATACCACGTGCGCGCCGGGGCGGGACCCCTGCCAGGTTCGTTCAACTACGCCAAGACGCTCAACAGCTACTCGGTGGCGGCGTTTGTCGCCGAAGTGCTGGGTCTGAACGGTCCCTCTTACGTGGTCTCGACTGCGTGCTCTTCGAGCGCAAAGGTGTTTGCCGCAGCGGCCCGTTTGATGTACGCCGGTGTCGTCGATGCTGCGGTGGTCGGCGGCGTCGATTCGTTGTGCCTCACGACGCTGTACGGTTTCGGATCGCTCGAGTTGTTGTCGCCTGTGCCATGTCGCCCGTTCGCGGCGGACCGCAGCGGTATTTCGATCGGCGAAGGTGCGGGCTTTGCGCTGCTCGAGTATGCCGATCAGGCGCCCCAAGCCCTGGCGCGGCTGGCGGGCTGGGGCGAATCGAGCGACGCTCACCATATGTCGTCGCCGCATCCGGAAGGGCTCGGCGCGCAGTTGGCGATGCGTGGTGCACTCGAACGCGCGCGCTTGAAACCGGAGCAGATCGGCTATATCAACCTGCACGGCACGGCAACCCGGGCCAACGACGTCGCCGAGGGCCGTGCGGTAGCGGCCGTGTTCGGTCCCGAGGTACCGGGCAGCTCGACCAAGGCGTGGTTCGGGCACCTGCTGGGTGCCGCAGGTATCGCGGAGGTCGCGGTCTCGCTGCTCGCGCTGAACCAGAACTTCGCACCGGGGACGCTGAACACCGAGGAGAAGGATCCGGCATGCCCGAACTGGCTGCTTACCGATAACGTCGGCACCCAGCTCGATTACGTGCTTTCCAACTCGTTCGGTTTCGGCGGCAGCAATTGCAGCCTCGTATTCGGCCGGCCGTCGTGATGCTGCCAAGTTACGTTGCCGGGATTGGAGTCTGGTCGCCCATGTTGCCGTCGTGGGACGCCTGTCGCGGCCGGCTGCTCGGCGAACCGCTGCCACAGATGGAGAGCAAGCTGCCCCCCGCCGACTGGCTGCCTGCGGTGGAGCGGCGGCGCGCGACATTGAGCACCCGTGTCGTGTTGTCCGTGACCAAGGACGCGCTGAGCTACGCCGGGTGGGAACCCGCAGAACTGCCGACCGTGTTTGCGTCCAGCTCGGGTAGCCCGGACATCACCAACGAATTGTGTTCGGCGCTTGCGGCGGGTGAGACGCAGATTTCGCCGACCCGCTTTCACAATTCGGTGCACAACGCTGCGGCCGGCTACTACAGCATCGCAGTTGCGTGCCGCTCATCGTCGACCACGCTATGTGCGCACGACGGCAGCGCCGCCGCGGGCCTGCTCGAAGCGAGTGTTTTGCTTGCGACCGAGGCCACGCCGGCGTTGTTCGTCGCCTTCGACGTTCCCTACACGGGACCTCTGGCGGAAATTCGGCCGATCGCCGACCCGTTCGGGGTTGCACTTGCGCTCGCGCCCGAACCGGCTCAGGGACAACTCGCGCAACTCCTGGTTGAACGTTCACCGCGCCGGGAACGTGAACCTTCCATGTGTCTCGACCCCGGGCTGGAATACATACGGGTGCACAACCCGAGCGCACGCCTGTTACCGCTGCTGGAGGCATTCGCGCGCCGCGAGCCGGCGCAGGTCGTGCTCGACATGGCGAGCGGCGGCCAGTTGCTGATTGAAGTCACTCCATGCTGAGCGACGGTTTCGAAGTTTTGTTGCCGCACGTCGGTGCGATGCGCATGATCGCCTCGGTGGTGAGGTGGAGCGCCGAAGACATCGAGTGCATGGCACACAGCCATCACGATCCGGCCAATCCGCTACGCGTGGACGGCACGTTGCCGGCGGCATGCGGGCTCGAATATGGCGC
>DASQAE010000615.1:0-4934 GCA_035635915.1 Burkholderiaceae bacterium
CGGAACCGAGGGTGTGCAGGCAATGCGCACAGCGCTCGACACGCTGTTCAATCATCCCAACGTGGCGCCGTTCATCGGCCGGCAACTGATCCAGCGCATGGTGACGAGCAACCCGAGCGCGCAGTACATACAGCGCGTCGCCAACGCGTTCGCCACCGGGCGCTACACCACCGCCGGCGGCTACTACAGCGTCGGCTCGGGCCAGCGCGGCGACTTGAAGGCCACGGTGGCGGCGGTGCTGCTCGATGCCGAAGCACGCTCCGCCAGCAGCATCACGCAGGACGATTGGGGCAAGTTGCGCGAGCCGGTGCTGCGCGTTGCGACGCTGATGCGCGCCTTCGAGGCGACGTCGCAAAGTCCAGGCCAGCAGTTCCGCATCGGCAACATCGACAACCAGATGTTCGAGACGCCCATGCGCTCGCCCTCGGTATTCAACTTCTTCCGGCCCGGATACGTTCCGCCGAATACAACGCTCGCGTCGAAGTCGCTGGTCGCGCCGGAGTTCCAGATCGCGAACGAGGTTTCGGTTGCGACTTACGCCAACACGCTGCAGACCTGGATACCGAACGGCTTCGGCTCGACGGCTACCGGCCAGACCGGCCCCGATATCCGCATCGCTGCCACGGAAGCGCGCGCCTTGGCGGCGGACGCGAACAAGCTGGTCGATCACGTCAGCTTGATGCTCACCAGCAACACGATGAGCACGGCAACGCGCGATTCGATCCGCGCCGCGGTGGGTTCGATTGCCGCGACGGCGAACAACTCGGCGGCCAATCGGGTGAACCTGGCGCTGTTCATGACGATGACGTCACCCGACTTCCTGGTGCAGAAATAAACGCCGACAGGAGAACCTCATGACAACCAAAGCCTCCCGCCGCGAGTTCCTGAAAACGGCGTCCGCGCTTTCGATCGCCGGCGGCGCCACGCCGTGGGCCATCAATCTGGCCAGCATCGGTGCGGCCGCGGCGCAGACGGTGCCCAACGACTACAAGGCGCTCGTTTGCGTCTTCATGTACGGCGGCAACGATCACTCGAACGTGATCGTTCCAGTCGACAACGCCGGCTACCAGCAGTACGCCACATCGCGCGGCGCGCTCGCGCTCGCGCAGAACACACTGCTGGCGCTCAACGCGCCTACGAACGCGTCGCTCGCCGGCAGGCAGGTCGGCATGCGCGCGGAAATGGGTCAGGCCTTTGCAGCAACGCAAGTTGGCTTGAAAGGGCTCTACGACGCGGGCCGGCTCGCGGTGCTTGCGAATGTCGGCACGCTGCGCGTCCCGACCACGATGACGCAGTACCGGGCGCGTAGTGTTCCGCTGCCGCCGTCGCTGTTCTCGCACAACGATCAGCAAACCAACTGGCAGGCCTCACCCACTGCACGCGAAGGAACGCGCATCGGATGGGGCGGACTGATCGGCGATCTTTTCGCCGCGTCCAACCAGTTTCAGAACTTCACTTGCATGTCGGCTTCGGGCGGCAGCGTGTTCCTCTCCGGGCGCAGCACCGTGCAGATGCAGATCGGCAACAACGGCGCGGTGCAGATCAACGCGCTCAACAACCAGACTCTGTTCGGCGGGCAGAACGTCGGCAACAGCGTGCGCACGATCATGACCTCGGATCGCGCACAAACGTTGGAGAAGGACTACAACGTCATCAACAAACGCGCTGCCGACTCGGCGCAGGCGTTGAACACGGCGCTCAACAACGCGACCCTGGTGACCACATTTCCGAATTCCGGGCTCGGCACCCAGCTGCGCAACGTGGCCCGCCTCATCGCTGCGCGCGCCACACTCGGGTTGCGCCGGCAGGTATTTCACGTGAGCATCGGCGGCTTCGACCAGCACAGCGGCCTTGTTGCCGGCCACGGTCCGCTATGGGCGACCATCTCGCAGGCAGTCGGAGCGTTTTATGCCGCGACGGTCGAACTCGGCATCGCGGACAAGGTGACCTTGTTCACCGCATCGGATTTCGGCCGCACGCTCAATTCGAACGGCGACGGCTCGGATCACGGGTGGGGTGCGCACCATCTTGCGGTCGGTGGTGCGGTAAAAGGCGGGGATGTCTACGGCGCATTTCCCACCGTCATGTTGGGTGGCCCCGAGGACGTCGGCCGCGGCAATCTTCTGCCGGCTCAATCGGTGGTGCAGTACGCGGCAACGATGGCGACCTGGTTCGGCGTCCCAGCCTCAAACCTCGCCACGGTGGTCCCCGGTGTCGAAAGTTTCAGCGCCGACCTTGGCTTCATGAACGCGAGTTAGGCCCGATCGTGCGCACGAGACGGCGCCGTATGGCGCCGTTCTTTTTTGTGACCTAGCGGTTCAGCGCTGCAGCGAGCCGGCGCCGAAAGGTGGAGACGAGCTCGCGCTGATCCGACGCCAGATCGAACACGGCGAGCATGGTCTTGCGCGCTACGTCGTCGCCGAACGTGCGGTCGTGCTCGACGATTGCCAGGAGCTGCTCCAGTGCGGGTTCGAAGCGGCGTTCGGCGATCAGGCGCTTCGCAAGATCGAGCCGCGCCTGTAGGTCCGCATCGTTCGCTTTGATGCGGGCCTCGAGTTCGGATCGCGGCGGCAGACTCGCACTCGATTCGAGCGCGCCGAGGCGCGTTTTTAGCGCAGCCAACGCGGGGTCGCTCTGGCGACCCGGGGAAACTCGCGCCAGGATTTCCTTGGCCTCCGCGATGTTTTTGGCGTCGCCGCCGGCCGTTGCGTTCGCAAGCAGAAGATTTGCGAGATCGATGCGCGCCAAGTCGCTTTCCGGGTCGAGCGCGATGGCAGATCTGAGCGAGCTCGCCGCTCCGGCCGAATCACCCGCCGCGGCGAGGCGAGCCGCCTTAAGGCGCTGGATCTCGCTGGGATCGGGAATGATCTTGTCGATGAACGCGCGCAGTTGCGACTCCGGCAGGGCACCGACGAACGCGTTTACCGGTTTGCCGTCCATGAATGCGACCACATAGGGAATGCTGCGCACGCCGAACTGTGCCGAGAGATCTGGGTTCTGGTCCGAGTCGACCTTGACCAGGCGAAAACGCCCGCCGTAATCGCGTTCCAGTTTTTCCAGCATCGGACCAAGCACTCGACACGGGCCGCACCAGGGAGCCCAAAAGTCGACGAGAACCGGCACTTCGTGCGAGGCGTCAATGACGTCGCGTGTGAACCCGTCTTGCGTGGTATCGATCATGATGCGGCCTCCAGACAGTCCAGATGGGGCCGCTGGGAAGCCGCGCAAGTCCCGCGCGGCGGTCAAGATCGATCAGTTGGACAACTCCAGCATGCCCAGCCCGGTCCGGCGGTAGTAGCCGAAGCCCTTGAGAATGCGCCGGCGCAGGCGGTCCGCGTTCGCGACTTCGAGCGCTCCATCGAGCGCCGCATAAGGAACCTTGAACCTCTGGTCACCGTGCGCAAAGCGCATCGTGTTGAGGGTGACGTTGAGCATCAAGGGCCGGACGCCGAACTGCGCGGCTTCGTCGCGAAACCAGGTCGCGACGCGGTCGGCGGTGTCGAAGGGCACGACGCGTTTTTCGTCGGGTGAGACGAACTCCTCACCGGCGCAGACGCTGAGGCTGAAGTGATACATCAGCCCTTCGGCCAGTTGTACGACGGTGCGGCGCGGCTCGAGGGCATTGAGCGCATGATCCGGCCAACGGGTCCAGGGTTCGATCGAACGCACCCAGAACCGGCCCGCGCTCGCGCTATCAGCGCGAAAAAGGAAACGTCCAAACCCTGCCTTCTGACCGAACACCGCCGCCAGTGCGTCGTGTACCGACAGCGGATCGGTCGCCGGATCGAACGTCACCGCGGTCTCGAACAACTCGACCTCGGGGATCTCGAGCCGCGTGAAGCTCAGCATCGAATGCACGAAACCGTCCTTGGAGCGCCGGTCGCGCTCGCTCGAGCGGGGCTTCTTCTGCCTTCCGAGGGCAACACTATGTAGGGTCAGTTCCATCCTGCTAATCCTCTGCGGCGAATCACCTCGAATTTTCGGTTAGGTAATCCCTTTCTGAATCGCGGAGAGGGCCTAATCCGAGGGTGCAATCCTGGTGTTAGGACTCGCTCTGCTCCCGCTCTGGCTTGCGCGGGAGCACTTCCCGCTGCATTCCCTTGTTTAGACGGCGTAATAGTCGCGGTACCAACGGACAAAGTGGGGCAGTCCCTCGTCGATAGTGGTAGTGGGCGTCCAGCCGTACTCGTTCTGGAACGTAGTCGTGTCCGCAAAGGTCGCCTTCACGTCGCCAGGCTGCATCGGAAGAAGGTTCATGACTGGCGTGCGCCCGAGCGCGGCGGCAAGCACCTCGATGAAGCGCATGAGCGGTTCGGGGCGATGGTTTCCAAGGTTGAAGACCCGGTGCTGAACGCCTGCCGCGTCCGGCGCCGGCACGCGGTCCAGCACGCGCACAACACCGCCCACAATGTCCTCGATATAGGTGAAGTCGCGTTGCATGTCGCCGCGGTTGTAGACATCGATCGGTTCGCCGGCCAACAGTGCGCGGGTAAACATGAACGTTGCCATGTCCGGCCTACCCCACGGCCCATACACCGTGAAGAAACGCAGGCCCGTCAGCGAAAGCGCGAACTGCAGCGCGTAAACATGAGCCATCAGTTCGTTCGCGCGCTTCGTCGCTGCGTACAGACTAATCGGGTGATCTACGCGATCGACTTCAGCAAATGGCAAGGACCCGTTGGCGCCATAAACGCTTGACGACGACGCATAGACCAGGTGCTCCATCGGCGTTGCCCGCGCGGCCTCCAGAATGTTGAGGAAACCGACCACGTTGCTTTCGACGTATGCGTGCGGATTCGTGATCGAGTATCGAACGCCGGCCTGGGCTGCCAGGTGCACGATGTGCGTGAAGCGGCGCTTGGAAAAGAGCGCTTGCATGGCTGCACGGTCCGCGACGTCCATCGGTTCAAACACGAAACGCGCTTTTGTCGACA
>DASQAE010000616.1:0-4076 GCA_035635915.1 Burkholderiaceae bacterium
TGGCGTGCGCTCGCAATCTACGCCGCGCGCTTGACTCCGTTCGCCAAACTTTGCCCGCGTGCGTCGGTCTGGTAGATCATGTCGCGCACGATCGGATAGATCTCCTGCTGCCAGCGGCGGCCGCTGAAAACGCCGTAGTGGCCGGCGCCAGGCTGCATGTGATGCTGCTTCAGGTACGGGCGAATCCCGGTGCAAAGATCCTGCGCTGCCATGGTCTGGCCGATCGCGCAGATATCGTCGCGTTCGCCTTCGATCGTCAGCAGTGCGGTGCTGCGGATGGCGCCGGGGTCGACACGTGTGCCCTGCCACTTCAGCGCGCCGCGTGCGAGTGCGTATTCCTGGAACACCAGCTTCACGGTTTCGAGATAGAACTCCGCCGGCAGATCGGCGACCGCGAAGTACTCGCGATAGAACGTGCGCGTGCCCTCTGCCTTCTCGTATTCGCCGGCCACCAACGCGTTGTACAGATCGACGAACGCTTTCACGTGGCGCTCGAGGTTCATGCTCATGAAGGCAGTGAGTTGCAGAAAACCCGGATAGACCTGGCGCCACGCGCCGGGATAGCGCCACGGAACCGTGGCGATCAGCCGGCTCTCGAACCAATCGATCGGCCGCGCCGTTGCCAGCTCGTTGACCTTGGTCGGATTGATGCGGCAGTCGATGGGACCGGCCATCAACGTCAGGCTGCGCGGACGCGCCGGATGATCGCCCTGCGCCATCGCCGCAGCAGCCGCAAGCGCAGCGACGCAGGGCTGGCACACCGCGATCAGGTGCGCGCCGGGTCCCATGATGTCGAGAAAATGAATCAGGTGCGCGACGTACTCGTCGAAACCGAACCGGCCCTGATACACCGGAATGTCGCGCGCGTTTTTCCAGTCGGTGACGAAGACATCATGCTCGGGCAGCAGCGTACGCACGGTGTCGCGCATCAGCGTCGCAAAGTGGCCCGACATCGGCGCGACCAGCAGCACCCGCGGCTGCACCACGTCGACGTCCTTGCGAAAGCGCAGCAGGTCGGCGAATGGGGTTGAGGTGGTTACTTCCTCCGTGACGTGCATCGTGCGACCGCCGACCTCCACTGACTCGATGCCGAACGGTGGCCGCTTGTGCGTCAGGCGCGCGCGCGCAATCAACTCGAAGGTGGCACCCATGCGCCGCTGCGCGTCCATATCGGGATAGGCCAAGCCTACTGCCGCCAGCGGCGGCGCCGGATTGGCCATGACGTCCAGCGCTGAACGCGCGAACGTGCGCATCGGCCACAGCATCCGGTTGTGGGTTTCGTACGCTTCGTAGAGCACGTGTATCCCGTTTCGCGTTTGCCAGCCTCGACGCAAGGAGCGAGCCAGCGCAGCGACTCGACTGGCATGCCCTTTGCGAACGGTGAGCACGAGGCAACGCATACCGGGGAGCGGACAGGCGATGAGTCGTGCTGTGCTGACGATCAGCAGCAAGAACTATTCGTCCTGGTCGCTGCGCGGCTGGCTGCTCGCGCGCTTCGCCGGGCTCGAATTCGACGAGGCTGTCGTGGCGCCGGATGATCCGGAAGTGCGGGCGGAGATGCTGTTGCTCTCTTCATCGATCCGCGTGCCAAGCCTCAAAAATGGCGCGGTAAAGGTGTGGGACACGCTGGCGATCGCGGAATACCTGAACGAACTGCGGCCGGAAGCAAAGCTGCTGCCGGATGATCTGGTGGCGCGCGCGCATTGCCGCGCTATCTGCGGTGAGATGCATTCCGGCTTCGCCAACCTGCGCTCGGCGCTGCCAATGAATCTGCACGGGCACTTTCCCGGCTTCCGCATCTGGGGCCGCGCGCAGGCCGACATCGATCGCATCACCGGGATCTGGCGCGAGTGCCTGCAGATCTATGGCGGACCGTTCTTGTTCGGCGCGCAGCGCACGATGGCCGACGCGATGTACGCACCGGTGGCGACGCGGTTCCTTACCTACGACGTGAAGCTAGACCCGGCGTGCGCGACGTACTGCCAGACCATCGTCCAGATGCCCGAGATGGTCGAGTGGGTCGAAGCTGCGAAACGCGAGCCGATCGGTATCGAGGAGCTCGAAGTCGAGTTCTGAGGCATTCGCAAACCTGCCTCATCACAGTGCCGGCCGCCTCATCGCGGTGCGGTACGCCCTCGCGCGTTGCGTATCGCAAATAAAAAGGGCCGCCAGCATCGGCGGCCCTATCGATACAACCTCAAGCTCGGTTAGCTGCTTTTTACGATGATGTCATTGCGTACGTCTTGCACGCCATTGACCGAGCGCGCAAGCAGTTCCGCTTGCGATTTTTCCTCAGGCGACTTGGCAAAACCAGAGAGCTGAACCACGCCCTTCATCGTCTCGACCGAGATTGCGTTCGCGCTCACGGTCTTGTCGGCAGCGAACTTGGCCTTGACGCGGCTGGTTATGACCGTGTCGTCGACGTAGGCGCCGGTCGACTCCTGGTGGCGCGCGACCGAACATCCGGTCGCTACGGTCCCAAGCGTGACCGCGGTAAGGATCGAAGCAAGTACATAGCGCGATTTCATGGTGTTCTCCTTCTGCAGGTGGCGGTGAGAGGGTCCGTCGGCGCACTGCCGCCGCGAACGTCGGCGGGCCGCTCTCAGCCCGCCGACGAGATCTGGCGCTGACCGTTCAACACCAGGATGGGACGCGGCTCCCGGAATGGGCGCCTAACTTTTGGAGCTGACGACAAGCTGGTTCTCGACGCTGCGTACGCCGTCGACAGTCGAGGCGATTTGCGTGGCTTTATCGCGTGCAGCAGGCGTCGGTGCGGTACCACGCAGCGCAACGCGGCCGTCGACGGTGTCAACGTTGATGCGCAGCGCGCTCAGTTCCTTGTCACTGGCCAGCTTGGCGTTTACCGACGCAGTGATCGTCGCATCGTTGACCACATTCTTCGCGTCAGTGGCGGCGTCCTTCATGTCGCGCTTGGCCTCTGCGGCTCCCTGCGACATCTCGTTTTTCGCGCTATCCATCTTTTGCTGAGCGCGCGACATGGTCGAGTCGGGCTTCTGGCCGGCGGGCCGGTCTTGCTGCTGGCCGCGGTCGCACGCCGCCAACGTTGTTGCGGCAAAGACTGCAGCAATCACGCTGGCAAGGGTGAGCGGACGGAAACTATTGCGAGCGTTCATAGGTTTCTCCATTGATGCCGGCATGTTCCGGCGCCAAACAAACGATAGGGAGGCGGTCCAACGCTGCCGATCGGTCGGAGCCGGGTTGTGGTGTCAGACAGAACCGACAGGCGATAGGCCAGCCAAGAGGGCAACAAGAACAAGCACTTGGTGCAGTTCGCATGACGTGCTCGCGGCGCCGCATCGCGCACGCTGCTTGCCACTAAGGGGATTCGGTTGAACACCAGCTAAAGGAGCCACCATGTCGCATTCGACATTCCGACTTACAAAACTCTGCACCGCTCTTGCTGCGCTTGGCCTGGCCGCGGCTGTCTCCGCGCAGGACAGCACGACCGGCAGTGGTGCCTATTCGCCAAAAACGAAGGACGCAACCCCGAGCACGCAGTCGTCCAAGCAGGACAGCGCGTTGCCCTCCACCGACAAGAAGTTCGTCGAAAAGGCCGCCACCGGCGGCATGCTGGAAGTCCAGCTCGGCCAACTTGCGCAGCAGAAGGCATCGAGCGACCAGGTCAAGCAGTTCGCTGCAAAAATGGCTGAAGATCACGCCAAGGCGAACGATGAGCTGAAGCAGATCGCCAGCGCGAAGGGCGCTCAAGTCCCGGCCGCGCTCGACAAGAGCGAGCAGAAGGAAATTCAGAAGCTGGAGAAGCTGAGCGGCAGCGACTTCGATCGCGAATACATGAAGCGCATGGTCTCGGACCATAAGGATGATGTGAGCGCGTTCGAGAAGGAAGCAAAGTCCGGCAAGGATGCCGAGCTCAAGTCGTTCGCCCAGAAAACGTTGCCGACCTTGCAGGAACACATGAAGCTGGCGCAGACCACGTACGACTCCATCAAGGAGTCGAGGAAGTCGGCCACCAAACCGGCGGACACCACAGCACCGGGCAAGCCGTCAGCGACCAACTGACGCGGTAGCTGCGCTGGCGCAAGCGGGTCGAGCTT
>DASQAE010000617.1:0-6194 GCA_035635915.1 Burkholderiaceae bacterium
TCGCCCGTTCGACCGCGGAAGAAAAACAGTCGCAGCTGAAGCGCCTGCACGACTTCCAGGCGCGCTGCGCCGATCAGGCGCCGGCGCAACTCGAGCGCTTGCGCGACGCGGTGATCCGCAACGAGAACGTGTTTGCGGTGCTGATGGATGCGGTGCGCTGCTGCTCGCTGGGCCAGATCACCAACGCGTTGTTCGAAGTCGGCGGGCAGTACCGGCGCAATATGTAGCGGCGCTGCCTCAATACAGCAGCGCGACTTGTTCGTCGGTCAGCTGCTCGAGGCGATAGGTGTCTTCCCAGTTGCGGTCCGCGGCGGCAGGACCGAGCACGGGCGCTGCGCAACGCGTGAACTTCGCTTTGAATTCGGCCAGGCTCCAGCGCTTCGCGGGGTCGCCCTTCGCCTTCTGCTCGCGGCGGTGAAAACGGCGGCCGTCGGTGTGGATGATCACGAGATCGGTGAAGTCGCGGTCGACTGATTCCGGCGTGCGCAGATCCGGATGCGTATAGAGATAGATCTTCTTGTACAGCTCGGCGATCGCGGGGCTGTTGACCTTTTCATCGTCGAATTCGTCGAACGTCACCCGACCGAAGACCAGTGCCGCTGCGAGGCAGTACTCCATGCTGAATTTCCCTTCCGGACCATTGCTGGCGCGGTGAAACTGGAGCGTGTTCTCGCAGTGGTAGCCGACGCCGCACTCGACGCGCAGAACCCGCTGGGGCTCGATGGCACCGCTTGCGACGCCGTCCAGCACCATATCGATGGCGCAGTGCGTGAGCGAACAGGTCGGGTACTGCTTGTAGACGTTGCCGGGATCGACCAAATCAAACCGCTCGCCCAGTCCTTCAACTGCGGCGGTCGGGTTCACGTTCTCGCGCCCGCAGAACAGCTCGAAAAATCCAGTCTTGCCTTCAATCGCATGCGGGTTGCCGGCGATGCCAGCCTGCGCAAGTTGCGCCGCCATGACGCCGTTGCGCGCCGCGAAACCGGCGTGGATCGGTTTGGTCATGGTGCCGAAGTTCGCCACCAGTCCACCGGCTGAGGAGCAGCCGATGGCTAGCGCGTTGACGGTTGCCGCTTTGTCGAGCCGCAGCAGTCGCGCCGCCGCCGCCGTCGCGCCGAGCGTGCCAAGCGTAAGAGTGGTATGCCATCCACGGTTGTAATGCGCCATGTTCACGGCGCGTCCAAGCTTGGTCTCGACCTCGACACCCGCGACATACGCGGCGATCAGCTCCTTCCCGTCGGCGTGCGCTAGCGGCGCCAGGGCGAAGGTCGCCGCCACGACGGGACTCGACGGATGGCCGCGCATCGAAGGATGGGTGTCATCGATATCGTGCGCGTGCGCCAACGTGCCGTTGACGAATGCGGCGCCGCACGGGTTGGATGACACCCCGGTGCCCCAGATCCTGCTTGAGCCGGCGACAGCGCCGGCGACGTCGAGTGCGATACGCGCGATCGGTTCACGCGCGGCCGCAATAGCCCCCCCAACCGTGTCGGCGATGGCAAGCTTCGCCTCCGTGCGCACCTGCTTGGGAAGGTCGTGCCAGGTGAGACTCGACGCGAAGCCGGCCAGCAGCTGCGTCACCGGTAAGGCAGTCTCGGATTTCATCGTCGGCGGCTGATTCAGTTTTTCTAATGCTTGTCATTAGCAACGGTACAGATCGATCGCCGCGGGTGTCAACGGGCGAGGAGCAGGCGAATGACCCAAAAGAAGGGTCCCGGAAAGAATCCGGGAAACAAGGAGGGGTGGGCCGAGGCGACGAACGGCCGCGGCTGGCTCAACCTGCGCTTGATGCAAGTGTTCGTCGCTGTGATCCAGGAGGATGGCATGACGAATGCCGCGCGCCGCCTCGGCATGACCCAATCGGCGGTTTCGCAGGCGATTACGGCGATCGAAGCCGGCCTGGGGGCGCAATTGATCGACCGCTCGGTGCGGCCTGCGCACCTGACGCTTTTCGGCAGCGCTTTTTACGAGCGTGCGGTCGAAATGCTGCATCGCGCGCGCGAACTCGAACACATGGTCGACATGCAACAGCACGCGCGCCTGGCACAACTGCGCATCGGCATGGTCGATTCGCTGGCAAGCACCGCGGGCCCGCACCTGTTGCGCGAAATTGCATCGCTGGCATCGCGCTGGAGCGTCGTATCGGGCGTGCAACAAACCTCGATCAAGTCGCTCACCGAACAACGCGTGGACATGATCGTGACGACCGAGGATGCGGCGCGCGACCCTGCTCTGCTCGCACTCACAGTTCTGCGTGAGCCACTCTTTATCGTTGCGCCGAAAGACATGGATACCGGCAAGGGTTCGGTGGGCGAGCTGGGCGAAAGACTTCCGCTGGTTCGCTATTCAACAGGCGGATTTCTCAGCCGGCAGGTGACCGCCTATTTGCAGCAGAACGACGTTCCGTTGCCGCGCGAGTACGAGTTCGACACGTCGGACGCGGTGCTGGCGATGGTGCGCGCCGGCATGGGTTGGACGATCACGACGCCGCTATGCGTACTGAAGGCGAGCACCAGCATGACCGACATGAAGTTCCTGCCGCTCGAACGCGCACCGGCGCGTACGTTGCGCGTGGTCGCCTACAAGGATGAACACTCGGCGCTGTGGGAGCGCGTCGCCGCCACCGCGCGCACGATTCTCAAGCACGAGTGGATTCCACTGATCAAGCGGCTTGCGCCCTGGGGCGAGGTATCGGTCGATTGATGCAGCGGCTGGCGCTGGATAGATGGATCACATTCGCTAATGGACCGCATCAGCAAGCTGACTGCAACGGCGTTTGCCGCCCTGCTTGGCTGTGCGCTGTTCCTCGCACCCCAAGCGAGCCAGGCGCAGGACTATCCGAGCAGACCGATCACGCTGGTGGTCGCATATCCGCCGGGCGGTGGCGTCGATGCGGTGACGCGGATCGTCGGGCAAAAGCTCTCGGAGGCGCTTGCAACCAATGTCGTGGTGGAAAACCGCCCCGGCTTCTCAGGCAACATCGGCGCCGCGTCGGTCGCGAAAGCTGCTGCGGACGGATACACGCTGCTCCTCGCACCTTGGACCACCTACGCTATCAATTCCGTGCTGTATGCGGGCCGCGTCGGTTACGCGCTGGACAAGGACTTCGCGCCGATCACGGTCGTCGGCTATCTGCCGCTCGTCCTGTTGGTGAACCCGCAAGTGGCAGCGAGTTCGGTGCAGGAGCTGATCGCGCTCGCGAAGGCAAAACCCGATTCGATTTCCTTCGGCTCGACTGGCCCCGGTTCGCTGGAACACATCGCTGCGGAACTGCTGAAGGTCCAGGCCAACGTCAAGATGGTTCATGTGCCCTACAAGGGCAACGGGCCCGCGGTGACCGATCTGATCGGCGGCCAGATCCAGATGATGTTCACCACCGCGCCTACGTGGGCCGCGCATGCGAACACCGGGCGCCTGAAAGCGCTGATGGTCAGCACGCCGGCGCGCAGTGAAGCGTTCCCCGAACTGCCGACGCCAAAAGAATCGGGCCTGCCTGCGTTCGAGGTGTTCTCCACCTATGGCCTGCTCGCACCGGCGGGGACGCCGGCGCCGGTCATCAAGCGACTCAATGAAGAGATGATCAGGATTCTGCAAGCACCGGACACAAAAGCGCGTTTCATGGTGCTCGGGGTCGAACCGGCGCCGTCGACTCCGGAGGCGGCGCAGCAACGGGTCACGCGCGACCTCGCCAGATGGGAGCAGATCCTGAAAGCCGCCAATATCAAGGCCGAATAGTCGAGACTGCTGGATGAAACCGCTCACCGGACGCACGGCCATCGTCACCGGCTCCGGCCGCAACCTCGGCCGTGGCATCGCGCTCGGATTCGCGCAAGCAGGTGCGAACGTCGTGCTCAACGGCCATGGTGACCTGGCCGCCCTGGAGTCGGTCGCAAAGGAGATCGAGGCACTCGGTGCGCAGGCGATATGCGTGCTGGCCGACGTTAGCCAACCCGAGCAAGTGATGCAGATGGCCGAGTCGACGCTGCAGCGATTCGGCAGCATCGACATCGCGGTGTCCAACGTCGGCTTGCGTCCACGCCAGCCGTTGCTCGAAATCAGTGTTGCGGACTGGCACCGGGTGATCGAAACAAACCTGGGCGCGGCGTTCTACCTCGCTCGAGCGGTGTTGCCGGCGATGAAGCAGAAGCGTTGGGGCCGCATCATCCATATCTCCGGCCATGACGGTTTTATGCCGATCGCCAAGCGCGCCCACAACGTCGCGGCCAAGGCCGGCCTGCATGCGCTGGCAAAGGCCATCGCGGTCGAGTTCGGTGAGTTCGGCATCACCGCCAACACGATCGCCCCTTACATGATGGACACGGTGCGCGACGAAAAGAACTATCCAGACTACAAAGCGCGTTTTGCCGCTGCGACGCAGACGCTGCCGTTGCGTCGGCTCGGCACTGCCGAAGACGTAGCGCAGGCGTGTTTGTACCTGGCGAGCGAGAACTCATACGTCACCGGCCAGGTGATTCACTTGAACGGTGGCGAAAGCATGTACTGAGCAGCAGCCACTCAAGCCAGGAATGCAGCCCCCGAAAGCACGGGCTCGCTGCGCAGCCGCTCGACGGCGAAATCCACGAAAGCACGCACCTTCGCGGGCGCCTTGCGCCCGGCGAGCGTGACGACCTGCACCGGTATCGGCGCCGGCTCGAATTCGGCGAGCACGATCTGCAATCGGCCCACTTTGATCTCGTTGGCAACCTGATAGATCAGCTTGCGTGCGAGGCCGTGCCCGCGTAGTGCGGCGCTGATCGCAATTTCGCTCGAGTTGGCGACGATCTGCATCGGCGGCTGCACCGTTTCGCGCGCCGCACGTTCCTTGTTGTCGGGCGGATAGAACGACCATGAGGGCGCCTGACCGTTCTGCGAAAAGCCCACGGCGCGATGGTTCATGAGATCGGCCGGCACGCGCGGCACGCCGTGTGCCGCGAGGTACTCCGGCGCCGCCACCACCACCGCTCGCATCGAACCGACTGCGATCGCCGTCAGTGCCGAATCGGGCAGATGCGCGATTCGGACCGCCACGTCCAACCCCTCATCGAGCAGGTTGACCACTCGATCGACAAACAACGTGCGCGCGTTGACCTGTGGATGGCACTCGAGAAAATCGAGCAGCACCGGCGCGACATGCAGGCGGCCGAACATCGACGGCGCGGTCACTGCGAGCTGGCCCTGAGCGACCGCATGCGCGCCTCCCGCGGAGGCTTCGGCCTCGTCGAGGTCGGCAAGAATGCGCCGGCAGTCCTCGAGGAAACGTTCGCCGGCCTCGGTGACGCGCAGGCTGCGCGTGGTTCGATGCAACAGCTGCACACCCAAGCGCTGCTCCAGCGCGAGGATGGCGCGTGTCACGGCGGGCGCCGAAATGCCGAGCCGTCGCGCCGCCTCGGCGAACCCGTTCGCCTCGGCCACCGCAACGAAAACACGCAGGTTGTCCAATCGGTCCATACGCGCCATTGCAGCGGCTGCAACGGTGAAATGTCAACGGCAGCGATTCTCCTCGCGCGCGGCCTGCACTACGTTGCGTGCCTGACCCGAGACAAACGGAGAGACAAGCCATGGCGCAACCTGCGCAACCGATCAAGTTCTATACGCACAGCATCTCCGGCCACGCGCACCGCGTCGAATT
This sequence comes from Burkholderiaceae bacterium, assembly GCA_035635915.1. Taxonomy (GTDB): domain Bacteria; phylum Pseudomonadota; class Gammaproteobacteria; order Burkholderiales; family Burkholderiaceae_F; genus JAKANT01. The sequence continues at coordinate 5,630 of DASQAE010000617.1, forward strand.
GGCGCTGTCGATGCTGAAGTTGCCGTTCGAGCGCATCGAGGTCGACCTGCGCGCCCGCGAGCACAAGTCGCCGGCGTTTCTCGCACGCAATCCGTTCGGCCAGGTGCCGGTGATCGAGGATGGCGACGTCGTGCTCGGCGACAGCAACTCGATCCTTGTCTATCTTGCCAAGCGGTACGACACCACCGGCCGCTGGCTGCCCGACGATCCCGTGGGCGCCGCGCGTGTGCAGCGCTGGCTCAGCGTCGCCGCCGGCGAGTTGTACAACGGACCGGTCAGCGCGCGCGGTTACGCGTTATTTCGCAACAAACCGGTGCCGGTCGAAGTCTCCGATGCGGCCAACCGCATCTTCGCGTTGCTGGAAGAGCACCTCGCCGGGCAGCCGTTCCTCGCCGCAGCAACACCCACGCTGGCGGACATCGCGATCTACTCCTACACCGCTCTTTCGCCCGAGGGACGTTTGTCGCTCGAGCCGTATCCAAACCTGCGCGGCTGGCTGGCGCGGTTTGAGGCCCTTCCCGGATTCGTTCCGGCGCGACGCTCGCAATTGCCGGATGCAAAAGAG
>DASQAE010000618.1:0-8664 GCA_035635915.1 Burkholderiaceae bacterium
CGCGACCAGGTTTTCTAAGCTCAGCTAGCGCGGCCGGAGAACCACCGCCACGCCGCCCTGGGAAGAGACGATCGCGGACAAAGCCGCAAACAGTTCGCGCCCGTCGCGCGTGTCGCGCCAGACGCCATCGGACCATCCGAAGTGAAACCCGCCGCTGCGCGCCGCAATCCAGATCTGCTGCATCGGCGCCTGCGTGTTGACGACGATCTTGCCGCCCTCGGCAAGTTCCAGCGTAAGCACGTCCCCGGAGCGGTCGACTTCGGCGTCGATATCGAGCGCCTCGATCGCGCTTTCGATCGAGGCCAGCGCAGCTTGTGCGCGCGAATGGAATTCGGCTTCCGTCATGACGTTGATACAGCTTCGCGCCGCGTGGCGCGTGATAGATTGGTCAGATGCGATCGTCGAGAACAGTCATTGTAGGTTCCGTCTTGTGCGTCCTGATCGCCGGCTGCGGGACCAAGGGGCCGCTGTACATTCCCGGCGTGCCTGTCGATGCGCGCTGGCCCTACCCGACGCCGACTCCGGCGCAGCAGATACCGGAAAAGAAACCCGCCGATGTGCCCGGCACATCGGACGAAAAGAAATGAACCCTGCTGATGCTCCGCGCGACATGGCCCCTGAACCGGCCTTCGAGTTTCGGGCCGGCGAACTTTATTGCGAGCAGGTCGCGCTCGCGGCGATCGCCGAGCGATATGGCACGCCGACATATGTCTACTCGAGAAATGCAATCGAGCAGGCCTATTCGGCCTATGCAGGCGCGCTCGCCGGACGGCAAGCCCTGGTCTGCTACGCCATCAAGGCCAATTCAAACCTCGCGATCCTCAATCTGCTGGCGCGTGCGGGCGCCGGTTTTGACATCGTTTCCGGCGGCGAACTGGCGCGTGTCCTGGTTGCAGGCGGCAATCCGCGCCGCACCGTTTTTTCCGGAGTCGGCAAGCTCGATCATGAGATCGAGGCGGCGCTACGCGCGAACATCCTCTGCTTCAACGTCGAGTCCGAGCCGGAGCTCGGGCAGATCGCGCGTATCGCTGCCAACGCGGGGCGTCGTGCGCCCATCTCGTTACGCGTCAACCCGGATGTCGACGCGAAGACGCACCCGTATATCTCGACCGGCCTGCGCGACAACAAGTTCGGCGTTCCCTACGAAGACACGCTTGCGCTCTACAAAGCTGCCGCATCGGACCGCCACCTCGAGGTGGTCGGCATCGACTGCCATATCGGCTCGCAGATCACCGCCGTGGCGCCCTATGTCGACGCCGCCGAGCGCATCCTCGACCTCGTGGATGCGCTCGCGCAAGCCGGCATCGATCTGCATCACATCGACTTCGGCGGCGGACTTGGCATTCGATACGGCGATGAAGCGCCGCCGTCTGCCGCCGAGTTGGTCAGCGCGCTGCTCGCGCGTGTCGACGCGCGCGGTCATGGCACCAAGATCCTGATGTTCGAACCAGGGCGCTCGCTCGTCGGTAGCGCCGGTGTACTGCTTACCCGGGTCAACCTGCTTAAGCGCGGTGCCACGCGCAACTTCGCGGTAGTGGACGCGGCGATGAATGACCTTATCCGGCCAACGTTGTACCAGGCGTGGATGGAAGTGCAGGCGGTGATCCCGCGCGCGGGCGCAAGCAAACGCTACGACGTTGTTGGACCGGTTTGCGAGTCGGGCGACTGGCTGGCGCGCGACCGCGATCTTTCTATCGCCGCGGGCGACCTGCTTGCGATCCTCGGAGCTGGCGCCTACGCCATGAGCATGGCGAGCAACTACAACTCGCGCGGTCGCGCCGCGGAAGTCATGGTGGACGGCAGCCGCACCTACTGCGTTCGCCGGCGCGAGCGGGTCGAAGATCTTTATTCCGGCGAATCGTTGCTGCCCTGATCCTCCGAATAATCAGGCGGGCGGCCGGCTCAGTACAATTCGTCAACGCCGGGTTGCCGCGGGGCAACTCCGGCGTTTTTGCGCCCGCCGAGCGCCGGGTTGATCGCTGATCGGAGATTCGCATGCACATCGAACACGAACTCAAGCTCGACTTCAAGGACGTCCTGATCCGCCCCAAACGATCGACCCTGACCTCGCGCTCGGATGTGGATATCGCACGCGATTTCACCTTCAAACACGCCGGCATCGTCTACCACGGCATTCCCATCATCGCGTCCAACATGGACACCACGGGCACGATGGAGCTCGCGCGTGTACTGGACCGCTTTGGCTTGTCAACGGCGTTGCACAAGCACTACGAGCCGGATCAGTACACGAGTTTCTTTCGCGCGCTGGAGCGCAAGTCGGCCGCCTTTTATTCGATGGGAATCACGCGCAACGACGAGGAGAAGTTCAAGCAGGTGATGCAGGCGTGCGGCGACGCGCTGCAGTACGTGTGCATCGACGTGGCAAATGGATACCACGAGAACTTCGCGACGTTCGTGCAGCGAATCCGCGCGCAAGCTCCCCACATCGTCATCATGGCCGGCAACGTGGTCACCGGTGAGATGACCGAAGAACTGGTGCTCTCGGGCGCAGACATCGTGAAGGTAGGCATCGGTCCCGGCTCGGTCTGCACCACGCGCAAGATGACCGGCGTCGGTTACCCGCAGCTTTCGGCGATCATCGAATGCGCCGATGCAGCGCATGGCCTGGGTGGTCACATCTGCGCCGACGGCGGATGCACGACGCCGGGTGACGTTGCCAAGGCGTTCGGCGGCGGCGCCGATTTTGTGATGCTCGGCGGCATGTTCGCCGGTCACGACGAATCGGGTGGCGACCTGGTCGAACGTGGCGGCGAGAAGTTCAAGCGCTTTTATGGAATGAGCTCGAAAGCCGCGATGGAAAAGTATTCGGGCGGGGTTGCCGAGTATCGCGCCGCCGAAGGCAAGGAAGTGCTTGTTCCGCATCGTGGCCCGGTAGCGGTGACGGTGCAGGAGATCCTCGGCGGAGTGCGCTCCGCGTGCACATACGTCGGCGCGCGTCGCCTGAAGGAGTTTTCCAAGCGCACGACGTTCGTGCGCGTTGCCCAGCAGGTGAACGAGGTGTTCGGGAAAACGTAGCTGCGTCGGCTAGTGCAGCCCAGCGACGTAGTCTGCAAGCGCCTTGATCTCGGCGTCCGACAGGCGAGCCGCGATCTGCTGCATCGGCTCGTTGTTGCGGCGGCCGCCGTCGCGAAATGCCTTGAGCTGGGTTTCGGTGTATTCGGCGTGCTGCCCGCTCAAGCGCGGATACTGGCTTGGAATCCCGCCGCCCGCAGGCCCATGACACCCCGCGCATGCAGGAACATTCTTCTCGGCAACCCCCGTGCGATACAGGCGCTGGCCAAGATCGAGCGTCTCCTTGATGCGCGCCGCGCCGGGTTTCGCCTGCTGGATTGAGAAGTACAAGGCGACGTTGCGCTTGTCTTCGTCAGATAACGCGCCCGCAAAACCTGCCATCACGGGATTTTCGCGCGCGGCGGTCTTGCCGCCCGGCTTGGCGCTGTATTCAACCAGTTGCTTGTACAGATAGTCGGCGTGCTGGCCGGCAAGCTTGGGATTTGCATTGATGGTCGAATTGCCGTCCGCAGCGTGGCACGCCACACAAACCTGGCTGACGATCTGCTGGCCCTTGGCAGCGTCGACCTTGACCGCCATTTTTTCCTGCCCCTGTGCGGTCACGGCAAACAGCCCGTAGAGCACGGTCATCGCCAGCAAGCGTCCGATCGTGGAAACCATTGGAGAAACCCTTGTCCTTGTTTGTATTCGAACCGACGGTTCACACGCTGCGAGTCGCGAAAACGCGCTCGTACTCTGCGTGCCTGCCGAGTCACCGCGCCTTCGCCTTGCGCCTGACTGTCCCATCCGGCAGCAGAGTGGGCGCGTATTCTACCCAACGGCTTTTCAGGCCCGCTGTCCGCGCAAGCGGCCGCCATTCATGACCCTGTTCGAATCCGCGCGTTTTACTACTTCAGTCGCAACATTCGGCGAACTCAACGCCGCTCCGTTGGCGATGCTGCCCGAACTCGCGTTCGTCGGGCGATCGAACGCAGGCAAGTCGAGCGTGATCAACACGCTCGCCAACCGGCGCCAGCTCGCATACGCGAGCAAAACGCCGGGCCGAACCCAGCTGCTCAATTTCTTTGAACTTTCGGACCGCGCCGGCGACGGACCGGCGGCCGCGCGTGCGTACGCCGTCGATCTACCCGGATATGGTTTCGCCAAGGTCGATGCGACCAAACGAGCGGCGTGGGATGAACTCGCCGGTAGCTATCTCGTGACACGGCGTTATCTGGTGGGAGTCGTGCTGGTGATGGATGCGCGCCGGCCGCTTGTACCCGCCGATGAAACATTGCTGGCATGGTTGGGCCAACGGTCCGATCCGATGCGGCTGCATGTGCACCTGCTGCTCAACAAATCGGACCAATTGAATCGCGCGGAACGAGCCGCCGCGTTACGACTGGTGGAGCGGCGCATCGCGGAGCTGCCGTTGCGCGCTTCGGCGCAGACGTTTTCTGCGCGCACGCGCGAGGGACTAGATCAGTTGCAGGAGGCACTCGAGAACATCATCGCGCAAGCGCGGCCCGGCTAGCAGGGCGCGGGGCGGCTCGTATCATGCGCCAAGAAAGAGCCCCGGCTGGACCGGGGCTCAAAGCCTCATCGTTCAAGGCACCCGCTCAGGGAGGAAGAAGCGGGAGACGACGGGATCGTCCGTCCTCTGAGACCAGAACATAAACAATCAGGTTCGTACCTGCCGACTTGGGATTTACCCGCATGATGCACTTTCGTCCGCTCGGTCGTTTTCCCTCGGTGCGCATGCGCCGCATGCGTCACGACGACTTCTCGCGTCGTTTGATGCGCGAGCATCAGTTGTCCGTCGACGATCTCATCTATCCAGTCTTCGTGCTGGACGGAAATCGCAAACGCGAAGTGGTCGCTTCCATGCCGGGCATCGAGCGCGTTTCGATCGATCATCTTCTTCCTATCGCGGAAGAGTGCCTGCAGCTCGGCATCCCGGTGTTGGCACTGTTTCCGGTGCTCGAGAGCCACCTCAAGAGCGGCGACGGTGCCGAAGCAACCAACCCGAACGGACTTGTGCCGCGCGCGGTGCGCGCACTGAAGGAACGCTTCCCGGAACTGGGGCTGCTGACCGACGTTGCCCTTGATCCGTTCACGACCCATGGCCAGGATGGCCTGATCGATGAAACGGGTTACGTGTTGAACGACGAGACGATCGAGGTCCTCAAGAAGCAGGCATTGGTTCAGGCGCAGGCCGGCGTCGACATCGTGGCTCCAAGCGACATGATGGATGGACGCATCGGCGCGCTGCGCGCCGCACTCGAAGAAGGCGGACACATCCACACGCGCATCATGGCGTACTCGGCCAAATACGCCAGCGCCTTTTATGGCCCGTTTCGCGACGCCGTCGGCTCCAAGGCAAATCTCGGCGTGAGCAACAAGGCGGTCTACCAGATGGACCCGGCGAATACCGACGAAGCACTCTGGGAAGTTGGTCTCGACCTCGAAGAGGGTGCCGACATGGTCATGGTCAAGCCGGGCATGCCGTACCTCGACATCGTGCGGCGCGTGAAGGACACGTTCAAGGCGCCGACCTATGTGTACCAGGTGAGTGGCGAGTATTCGATGCTGAAAGCTGCCTTCGCCAACGGCTGGCTGGAGGAGAAGAAAATCGTGCTCGAGTCGTTGCTGGCGTTCAAACGCGCGGGCGCCGATGGCATCCTCAGCTACTTCGCTCTTCAGGTCGCGCGTTGGTTGAAGGGTGCGCCGTAACGCGCGGCGTTAATAACGCGCTGCACACCCTTGCAGCGCTTGTTTGCTGCCTTTTTCACGCACCGTCGCAGTGACACGCGCGCCATACGCGGTTTCAGCCATCGTATCGAGGCAGAGTTCCTCGTCGATCTCGATTCGCAGCCAGGTTGACCCGGTCTGGGCCTCGTAGCTGCGTCGTGCCGGCTGAGGCGTGAACGGTGCCGCCGCAAACTTCAAATGCTCGCGACCAAAACGTGTCAGCGTCGCCTGTTTGCCGCGTACCACCAAGCGCCAGGAAGGTTCGTTGCCGCCGGCCCAGAATTTCGCATCGGCAGCGACATTGTCCGGCGCCTTGCTGCAATCCACGACGTAACCCAGCACGCGCCACAGTCGCTTCGCAACGGCCTCGTCGCGCGAGACGGTCCCCTGGAATTCAACAAAAACGCCGCGTCGTGGATCCTGCATTGCGCGCTTGATCTCGGCCACCGCAACGGTCAGTGCATCGCCCGGCGTCTTGTCCTTGATCGGCACATCCAGCGCGTCACCGCAACGTCGCAGCGTCCAGATGCCACTCGTGTCGCCGGTCTGGACGAACCCGCGCACGAGTGATTCGCCGGGAGCGCCCGCAGCGAACGCCACCCGCGGCAAACAAAACGACAAGACGGCAAACAGAGCAGCAGCGACGTCGCGCCAGCGCACAATCCTGCGTCGTTTCACTCTCCCTCCGCGCCACGCAAGCGTCGCAGGTCACGCCCTTGCTTCTTGGTGGGCCGGCCTTTGATCGACTGCGCCGGCTCGTGCCCGTGACCCCGCATAAGGAGCGCCTGTTCGCGTCGGGTGAGGCTCGCAGGCGTCTCTTCATACAGCGCACGCGCGACCGGAGCCGGACCACGCTGCGACGACAAAGCGCGCACGATGATCTCGAAACGCGCATCGCCGACGAGGATTTCAAGCGCATCGCCGGTGCGCGTTGCGTGCGCCGCTTTGATCCGGTTTCCGTTCAATCGAACTCGTCCCAACTCGATGGCCTGGGATGCAAGCGAGCGGGTCTTGAAGAACCGCGCTGCCCAAAGCCATTTGTCGAGCCGCAACGCGTTGCGTTCCTGTGCGTCCTCTTGCATTTGCCCTGCCGCCCAACGTAACCAGGTACTGTATATTTCAACAGTGCCTGGCAATCCGCATGCTCCCTCGTTTTTCGTGGACGATTTGCTCGTGTCGCGGCCAAAAACCGCGCCGAGAGCGCCGGAGGCGCGCGCGGATCCCGACTGGTTCGCGCAGCTTAATCCGCAGCAGCGGTCCGCCGCACTGTACGAGGGCGACGGCCCGCTGCTGGTGATTGCCGGCGCAGGATCGGGCAAGACCAACACGCTCGCACATCGGGTCGCACATCTGCTCGTGCGCGGCGACGATCCGCGCGCGATCCTCCTGCTGACGTTCTCCCGTCGCGCCGCTCACGAGATGATCCGCCGGGTCGAGCGTCTGGTTGCCGCGTTGCCGGCGGAACGAGCGCTCCAGATTGCGGCGGCGCAGATGTGGGCAGGGACCTTCCACGCCGTGGGCGCGCGCCTGCTGCGCGAGTTCGCACAACGCATCGGCATCGATCCCGCCTTCACGATTCACGATCGCGAAGATTCGGCCGACCTGATGAACCTGGTGCGCCATGACGCCGGGCTTTCTTCCACGGAAAAGCGCTTCCCGCTCAAGAACAGTTGCCTGGCCATCTACTCACGCGCGATCAACTCCGAGGAATCGCTTGGACCCGTGCTCGAGTCATGCTTTCCGTGGTGCGCTGGCTGGGAGGCCGAACTGCGCAGCCTGTTCGCCGCGTACGTTGAAGCGAAGCAGAGCCAGAACGTGCTCGACTACGACGATCTGCTCCTCTACTGGTCGGAGATGTTGCACGAGCCGTCCATCGCAGCGGAACTGGGCGCACGTTTTCGCTACGTGCTCGTCGACGAGTACCAGGACACGAACCACTTGCAGGCATCGGTGCTCCTGGCACTGAAGCCCGATGGGCATGGCTTGACAGTCGTTGGTGACGACGCGCAGTCGATCTACGCGTTTCGCGGCGCCACGGTGCGCAACATTCTCGAGTTCCCGCGTCGTTTCGATCCACCCGCTGCGGCAGTGGCCCTGGAGCAGAACTATCGCTCCAGTCAGCCGATTCTCGATGCGGCGAACGCGGTCATCGCACTCGCGCCGGAGGGATTTGCGAAGAAGCTGTTCTCGGATCGATCCGGAATTCGGCCGGCGCTCCTCGCTGTCGCCGACGAGGCCATGCAGGCGCGTTATGTCGTTGCGGAGGTGCTGGCGCAGCGGGAAAGCGGCATCGAGCTGCGCTCCCAGGCGGTCTTGTTTCGCGCTTCGCACCACAGCCTGCAACTCGAACTCGAACTCGCGCGCTGCAACGTTCCATTCGTGAAGTTTGGTGGCCTGAAATTTCTTGAAGCCGCACACGTCAAGGACATGCTTGCCTGTCTGCGCTGGGCAGAGAATCCGCGCGACCGTGTGGCTGGGTTCCGTGTGCTGCTGTTGTTACCCGGTGTAGGCCCCAAGACGGCGGCGCGCGTCCTGGAGCAAATGGCGACGGCAGAAGACGCCGTTGCAGCGCTCGATCAGTCGGCAGCGGCGACGGGCGCGGAGTGGGAAGCCCTGGCACGGCTCATGCACCGGTTGCGGCAGCGGGACGCACCATGGCCGGCAGACCTCGCGCTTGTGCGGCACTGGTACGAACCACTACTGCTGCAGCGTTACGACGATGCAGCGGTGCGAAGCGCCGACCTGCGAGCGCTGGAAAACATCGCGGCCACATACGCTTCGCGTGAGCGTTTTCTTACCGAGCTGACGCTCGACCCGCCCGACGCAACCAGCGACGAAGCAGGTGACCCGCTGCGCGATGAGGAATACCTCACGCTCTCGACCATCCATTCTGCCAAGGGA
>DASQAE010000619.1:0-8592 GCA_035635915.1 Burkholderiaceae bacterium
CGCTAGCGATGCCGGGGACTCGCCCGGTTGAGCGCTTTCATCGACGTCAGGCAGGTCGACCGTAAACGGCACCTGCAAGCGCGCGAACAACTCGCGTCGATAACGCGAGCTCGAGGCGAGTACGATCAGGCGCACCTTGAAGTCCGAATCAATGAGAGCGGCGCCGAGTTTAGCCAGCCCCGCGGAGCAGTCGTGAGTGGCGCCTCCAAGGGGGCAATAGCGAGCGATGTGTTTGAACTCGCGCGCCGCAGCGGTGTCATTGAAGGACAGGTACCGTTCGACGCGGCGCCCCGATTGCGGGCCGATCTGAGCAACGGTTCAGGCGCGATCGACTTTCGCCTTGAAGGGCGGATCGACGAGCAAGGGCGCCCCGCGGCGCGACTGTTCCTGCGCACCGACCTTCCGCTTCTGTGTGATCGCTGCGCGCGGCCCTTCACCCTGCATGTCGAGCACGAAGGGACGTTTTACTTCGTGGACGACGACGCTGAACTGACGACGCTGCCGGTGAGCGCAGATGAGGAAGCGGAGCCGCTGCTTGGAAGCGAATTTTTTGATGTCGGTGCGCTGGTCGAAGACGAAACGATTCTTTGCCTTCCGGTTTCGCCGCGGCACGGCGTGTGTCCTTCGCCTTCCACAGGAGACCACGCCGACGCGCCGGCCGGTGGTGCACGAGAGAACCCGTTTGCGGTACTGCAAGGTTTGCTGCGCGAAAAGAAGCCGTAGCAGCGCGCGGTGGCATGCGATGGTGCGAGTAATTTCATCCGATTCGCGCGTTTGGTTGGGTACAATCGCGCACTTTGTTTGCCTTCCCAGGGGTTGCCATGGCAGTCCAGCAGAACAAGAAGTCCGCATCGCGGCGCGGCATGCATCGCGCGCACGATTTCCTCAGCAATCCGCCGACGGCGATCGAACCGACCACTGGCGAAGTACATCGACGTCACCACGTAAGCCCCAACGGCTACTACCGTGGCAAAAAAGTCGTTCAGGGCAAGGAAGATCAGTAAGGGCACTGACTGGCCATTCGCTCCGGCTCCCTGCTCGGGCGAAACACCGACTGGCGGGATCTCCCGATGACCGTTCGCATCGCCGTTGATTGCATGGGTGGCGATCACGGTGTGTCCGTGACGGTTCCCGCGGCACTTGGATTCCTGCGTGAGGTCGACAACGTACGCGTGTTGCTCGTCGGCAGACGCGAAGCGATCGAGCCGCTGCTAGGTCGCGCCGATTCCTTGCGCGATCGATTCGAGGTGGTGCATGCGGAAGAGGTCGTCACGATGGACGACCCACCAGCGCAAGCACTGCGCGGCAAGCGCAATTCTTCAATGCGCGTTGTCGCCAATCTGGTAAAGGAAGGCAGCGCCGACGCCTGCGTCAGCGCCGGCAACACGGGCGCCTTGATGGCGATCTCGCGGTTTGTCCTGAAGACGCTCGACGGAATCGATCGCCCGGCTATTGCGACCGTGGTTCCGAACCAGACTGGCGGTGTGACCACGATGCTCGACCTGGGTGCCAACGTGGATTGCACGCCGGAGCATCTGGTGCAGTTCGCGGTGCTCGGATCGGCGCTCGTCGCCGCGGTCGACGAAAAGGAGCGGCCAAGCGTCGGACTGCTCAACATTGGCGAAGAAGTCATCAAGGGCAACGACGTGGTCAAACGCGCGGCGGACCTGTTGCGCGCCAGCCCGCTCAACTTCTATGGCAACGTGGAAGGCGACGATATCTACAAGGGCACCACAGACGTCATCGTCTGCGACGGATTCGTGGGCAACGTGGCCCTGAAAGCGTCGGAAGGCCTCGCGCGGCTGCTGGCCGGCATGGTGAAGGAAGAATTCACCCGTAATTGGTACTCCAAGTTGCTGGCATTGATCGCGTATCCGGTGCTGGGCCGCTTCAAGCGTCGCGTAGATCCACGTCGATACAACGGCGCCAGCCTGCTCGGCCTGCGCGGAATCGTCATCAAGAGCCACGGCTCGGCCGATGCGTTCGCTTTCCAGTGCGCCATTCGCCGCGCCTACGAGGCAGCGCGCCACCAACTTCTGGAACGCACCGTCGCCGCGATGCAACCGTTCGCGGCCCAGCTCGCGCAGACGGTGCCACCCGCGATGGTCGACGCTTGATCGACCGATGGCGGCGCGCTACACCCGCATCATCGGTACAGGTTCAGCGCTTCCGGCGCGCGCGCTAAGCAATGACGAACTGGCGCGCGAGCTCGCCGGGCGTGGCATCGAAACCTCGGACGAATGGATCGTCGCGCGCACGGGCATCCGCCAACGCTATATCGCAGAGCCGGGACTGACGACGAGCGCGCTCGGCGAACGTGCAGCTCGAGCGGCACTTGCCGATGCGCAGATCGATGCAAAGGCGATCGACCTCATCATCGTGGCCACCTCGACGCCCGACCAGATTTTCCCCAGCACGGCGTGTCTCATCCAGGCGCAGCTTGGGGCGCAAGGCGGCGCGGCGTTTGACCTGCAAGCGGTGTGCAGCGGCTTTGTGTACGCACTTGCCGTGGCAGACACGATGATGCGGGTTGGACATTATCGGCGCGCACTGATAATCGGGGCCGAGGTTTTTTCGCGCATCCTGGACTGGAACGACCGCTCCACCTGTGTCTTGTTCGGCGACGGCGCGGGCGCGGTGGTACTCGAGCCTAGTGATACGCCGGGGATCCTTGGCGCACGATTGCACGCCGACGGCTCGCAGGCGGCGATCCTGTGTACCGGTGGCCGGGTCGAGAACGGGCGCGTGACGGGCGATCCGTTCCTGCGCATGGACGGCCAGGCGGTGTTCAAGCTCGCCGTCAACGTTCTCGCCGATTCGGCACGCCAGGTGCTCGCTGACGCCGATCTGCCAACGGATGCCATCGACTGGCTGATTCCACATCAGGCCAACGTGCGCATCCTCAATGCCACCGCGAAACGCCTTGGCGTTAGCGAAGACCGGCTCGTCGTCACCGTCGATCAGCATGGAAATACATCAGCCGCTTCAGTGCCCCTCGCTCTCGACGTAGCGCGCCGCGATGGGCGCATCCGCAAAGGACAAACCGTTCTGCTGCAGGGTGTAGGCGGTGGATTTACCTGGGGCTCGGTCCTGGTTCGATTCTGAAATCCAATAACCCGCTTCGAATGAAGATCGCGTTTGTTTTTCCTGGACAAGGTTCCCAGTCGGTCGGCATGTTGTCGAGTTTCGCCGCCGATGCAACCGTGTCGAAAGTCGTGCAGCGCGCATCCGACGCGCTTGGACAGGACCTCGGCCGCTTGATGGCAGAGGGACCGGCCGAAGAACTCGGCCTGACAGTCAACACACAACCTTGCATGCTGACTGCGGGCTACGCGATGTTTGCCGCTTGGCGTGCTGTGGATGGTCCGATGCCGGCGCTGCTGGCGGGCCACAGTCTTGGCGAGTACTCCGCGCTCACGGCCGCGGGCGCTTTTACGCTCGAAGACGCGGTGCGTTTGGTTCGCGTCCGCGCCCAGGCGATGCAGGATGCCGTGCCGGTGGGTGTTGGCGCGATGGCTGCAATCCTCGGTCTGGACGATGCTCAGGTACGCGCCGCGTGCGAGGAATCGACACAAGGCGAAGTCGTCGAGGCAGTCAATTTCAACGCTCCAGCGCAAGTCGTTATTGCCGGCCACAAGGCGGCTGTCGACCGCGCGTGCGTGGCCGCGAAGCAGCGTGGCGCCAAACGTGCGGTGATCCTGCCTGTCTCTGCGCCGTTTCATTCGTCGTTGCTTGCGCCGGCGCGCGAAAAACTGCGCGAGCGGTTGGCGCACGTGCCGCTCGTGGCACCGCAGATCGCGGTGATTCACAACGTCGACGTATCGACCAGCTCCGACCCGGCAACCATCCGCGAGACGCTCGCGCGCCAGGCCGCCAGTCCGGTGCGCTGGTCGGAGACGATTTCGCGCATGGCTGCAGAAGGCGTCACGCACGTGGTCGAGTGTGGGCCCGGTCGTGTCTTGTCGGGACTGACCAAGCGCATTGTGCCCACGCTCGAAAGCCTGGCAATCACCGATGCAGCATCGCTCGCCGAAGTACGCGCGAAGCTGAGCGGCTAGATGGCGAGCCTCTACCTCTATTCAGCCACGGCACTCGCCGGCGAGGTCGCGCTGGTGACAGGCGCCTCGCGCGGCATCGGCGCGGCGATTCTGGAGGCGCTCGCGGGCAGCGGCGCGACCGTAATCGGCACGGCGACGTCCGAGGCCGGCGCGCAGGCGATCACCGCTCGCATCGTGGAACTCGGCGCCACCGGCCACGGCGAGGTGCTGGACGTTCGCGATGCGGCGCGCAGTGAAGCAGTCGTCGACCGTATTACGACTGAATTCGGCAAACTCTCCGTACTCGTGAACAACGCCGGCATCACGCGCGACACGCTCGCGATGCGATTGAAGGACGATGACTGGGCAGCGGTCCTCGACACCAATCTGTCTGCGGCTTTTCGCCTGATCCGCAGCGCGCTGCGCCCGATGATGAAGGCGAAGTATGGCCGGATCATCAGTATCAGCTCGGTTGTCGCGGCGAGCGGCAATGCTGGACAGGTCAATTATGCGGCCGCGAAGGCCGGACTCGAAGGCATGTCGCGTGCATTGGCACGCGAAGTCGGCAGCCGCGGCATTTGCGTGAATTGTGTCGCGCCTGGTTTTGTCGCGACCGACATGACACGCAGGCTGACCGAAGCGCAGGCACAGGCGTTGCTCGCGCAGATTCCGGTAGGCCGTCTTGGCGAGCCGCAGGAAGTGGCTGCTGCGGTCGTGTTCCTGGCATCCGGTGCCGGTGCGTACATCACCGGAGCTACCCTGCACGTCAATGGGGGCATGCACATGGGTTGAATGCCTGCTGCGTATGTCGCGCCGTGTGGTGCTTAGAGATGCTCTGATAGACTTTCTGGCTCGACCTTGCGGCGATCGAGTCCGTCCGATTCAGAGACGCGAAACGTAGTCAACTCAAACAGCCGGTGCCAGCGAGCCATGCGCCGTGCGTCGAGCAATCTAGTCAGGAGGAGTTCATGGAGAACATCGAACAGCGCGTCAAGAAGATTGTGGCCGAGCAACTGGGCGTGAACGAAGCGGACATCAAGAACGAATCCGCGTTCGTTGAAGACCTCGGGGCCGATTCGCTCGACACAGTCGAACTCGTGATGGCGCTGGAAGACGAATTCGAGTGCGAGATTCCCGACGAGGAAGCGGAGAAAATCCGCACCGTGCAGCAGGCGGTCGACTACGTCGGTACGCACCTCAAGAAGTCGTAAGCCCCGCCCGAGACCATCCACCACGCATGAACGGACGTCGCCGCGTTGTCCTGACCGGTCTGGGCATCATCTCGCCGATCGGCAACGATGTCGCGACTGCGTGGCGCAACGCCCTCGACGGCCGATCCGGCATCACGCGGATCACCCGCTTCGACGCGTCCCGCTTCAACGCCCAGATCGCGGGGGAAGTAAAAGACTTCGACGTCACCAATTACATGACGGCGAAGGAAGCGCGCCGGATGGATACGTTCATCCACTACGGCATTGCCGCTTCCATCGAGGCGATCAAGGATTCCGGCCTGGAGATCACCGACGCCAATCGGGAGCGCATTGGCTGCCTCGTGGGCTCCGGCATCGGTGGCCTGCCGATGATCGAGGACAACCACACCGAGTTCACGACGCGTGGACCACGCCGCATTTCTGCGTTCCTGATTCCCGGCTCGATCATCAACATGATCTCGGGCAACCTGTCGATCATGTATGGGCTGAAGGGCCCCAATCTGGCGATCGTCACCGCCTGCACCACCGGCTTGCATAGCATCGGTGAAGCGGGTCGGCTGATCGAATACGGCGATGCGGACGTCATGATCGCAGGCGGCGCAGAGGCGACCGTGTGCCCGCTCGGCGTCGGCGGTTTTGCTTCCATGCACGCGCTCTCAACGCGCAATGACGATCCAACCACCGCCAGCCGTCCCTGGGACAAGGACCGGGATGGATTCGTGCTGGGCGAAGGCGCCGGGGTGGTCGTGGTCGAGGACTACGAACACGCCAAAAAGCGCGGCGCGCGCATCTACTGCGAGCTCACCGGCTACGGCATGAGCGCGGACGCGTTCCATATGACCGCGCCCGACATGGATGGGCCGCGGCGCTCGATGCTGGCCGCGTTGCGTAATGCGGGTGTCAACAGCGATGAGATCGGCTACCTGAACGCACACGGCACTTCGACGCCGCCGGGCGACATCAACGAAACCCGGGCGATCAAGGCGGCCCTTGGAGATGCAGCGAAGAAGATCGTGGTGAACTCGACCAAGTCGATGACGGGTCACCTGCTGGGCGGCGCCGGAGGTATCGAGTCAGTCTTCACCGCGCTCGCCGTCTACCACCAGAAATCGCCGCCCACCATCAACATCTTCAACCAGGATCCGGAGTGCGATCTCGATTACTGCGCCAACGTCGCGCGTGACGTGAAGATCAACGTTGCACTCAAGAACTCCTTCGGTTTTGGTGGCACCAACGGCACGCTCGTCTTCCGGCGTGTCTGACATCTCGACCCACTGGATCGCCGCCTCCCGCTCGGCGTGGCGGCAACGTCTGCGTTTGGCCGCACTGGCGCTCACGGCCGGTGTTGTGGCCGCTGTGCTACTGGTTCTGCTTTCCGGTTCGGAGGCCTTCGCCGCCATGGGTGGCGCGTGCGCGATGTGCGTCGCCGCGCTCCTCGGTCGCGCAAGCCGCGCACCGAAAAACGATCGCAGCTGGCGCGTCAGACCGGACGGACGCGTTTCGGTTCGGTGGGACAGTAGCGGCACCGATTCGAGCGAAGCATCCGCGGTTTTCGTCTCTTCCTTCTTGATCGTCCTGCGTCGTGACAGGCGAAGCCTCGAAGTCTGGCGTGATGCGACGCCAGCAACGGCGTTTCGACGCCTGGCTGTCGCCGCACGCTGGCGCGTGGAACGCGCCGCACCGGTTGTTGATCTAACGCATGGCGCAGATCGAACTTAAGGCACCGGTCGCGGTCACAGTCGCTGCGGACAGGGATTGCCCGCCAGGGCGGGTCCGGCGATGAGCGATCGCGAGGCCGACCAAGCCCTGGTGGAGCGGGTGCAGCGCGGCGACAAGCGCGCTTTCGAGCTGCTGGTGGCCAAATACCAGCGCAAGATTTTCAGGCTTTTGTCGCGCCTGATCCGTGATGCGGCCGAGATCGAGGACGTTGCTCAAGAGGCCTTCATCAAAGCGTATCGCGCGCTGCCGAACTTTCGCGGGGAAAGTGCGTTTTACACATGGCTGTATCGAATCGCGATCAACACCGCGAAGAACTATCTGGTTGCCCAGGGCCGTCGTGCACCCACAACGACGGAGACCGAGATCGACGAGGCGGAGAACTTCGACGAGGGCGACCAGTTGCGCGACGTCAACACGCCGGATTCAATGCTGCTTTCCAAGCAGGTCGGCGAAGCCGTCAACCGCGCGATAGAAAGGTTGCCGGAGGACCTGCGTACCGCGATTGTCCTGCGCGAGCTCGAAGGTTTGAGCTACGAGGAAATTGCGGAGACGATGAACTGTCCAATTGGTACTGTGCGGTCGCGCATCTTTCGGGCCCGGGAAGCGATTGCTGAAGAACTTCGGCCCTTGTTGGATACTTCGAAAGATAAGCGGTGGTGAGGTAACGATGAAGCAGGCAGATGGCGAACAGGCGCCCAGGTTGGGTTGCAGCGAGGCGCTCTCGCGACTGATCGACGGCGAGCTCGACCCCGGCGGCTGTCGCGAGTTGTTCGAGCGCCTTGGCGTGGATGATGAAGCGCGCCGGACTTGGGTGCTTCTGAACGTCGCCTGCGATGCGGTTCGCTCCAGCGAAACCGCGGCGCTGCATTCGACGGCGTTTGTCACCCGCGTCAGCGCTGCTCTGGCAGCGGAGCCGGTGATCCTGGCGCCCCGGGCGCTGCGCAGCCGGCAGGGGATGTTGCGGCGAGTCGTGGTTCCTGTGGCCGCCGTTGCAGCGGCGGCGGCGGTGCTCACCGTAGTAGCGCTTCCGGAGCTTCGGGGACCAGGCACCGAGTCCAGAACGATCGAGGCGAAGAACGAAACCAAGGTTGCGCCGGTGCCTGTCGACGCCCATGGAGAGGTGATCCGCTCCGCGGAATTCGAGGCCTATCTCGCGGCGCACCGTGAAAGCGCAGGTGGTCCGGTTACTTCCCGTGCAACCGAGTACGTCACCAACGCCACGCTGAAGACGGAGTCGCGTTGAGCTGATGTGTGCCCGGGCGACGATTCAGCGCGGCTGGGCTGCGCACGCGCGTCGGGTCGCTTTTACGGTGGCATTGACGACGGCCGCCACGGTCATTGCCTCCGCACGTGCGCAACCCGCTGGCAGTCAGACTCGTTCCGACACCGAATGGCTGGAGGCGATCCAGAGCGCGGCGCAGCGCACCAACTACTCGGGCACCATCTACTACCAGCAAGGCGCCGACATTCGCACTTCGCGCATCGTGCACCAGTTCGACGGGTCTACCTCGCGCGAGCGGCTGCTGTTGCTGGACGGCGAAAGGCGCGAGTACCTGCGCAAGGGCGACGAGGTGCAGTGCTTGCTACCGGACGCCAAGCGCATCATCGTAGAAAAGCGGCCGCTC
>DASQAE010000620.1:0-2018 GCA_035635915.1 Burkholderiaceae bacterium
AGTTGGTTCTGGCGCGGTGTCCAATCGCCGAACACCGGATGGCAATGCGAGTCGATCAATCCGGGTGCGAGCGTCGTGCCTTTCGCATCGACCACGCGCTGCGCGTGCGACGTATCACAATCCTTCTCGTGTCCGATCGCAACGATGAGACCATCGTTGACCACCAGCGTGTCCGCATCCAGCCGCGGATTGTCGATATCACCGCTCAACATCGATCCGACGTTGCGGATCACCACCTTGCCCGACCTTTCGCTTGCAACCGGTCCCGCCATAGATCCTCCTGCCTCACACGGTCAGGTATTGCCTGCGCACCACCTCGTCCGCGTGCAACTCGGCCATCGTTCCGGCAAAGCGCACCTGACCCTTTTCCAGCACGTAAACACGATCGCACACCGCGGCCGCGAACGGCACGTTCTGCTCCGACAGCAGGACGCTCAGTCCGTGGCGCTTCAGCTCGATGATCATCGCGGCCATCTGTTCCACGATCAGCGGTGCAACGCCCTCGGACGGCTCGTCCAGCAGCACCAGGCGTGGGTTGCCCATCAGCGTGCGCGCCACCGTGAGCATCTGCTGCTCACCGCCGCTCATGCGATCGCCGAGCCGATGCGGCATCTCGCGCAGGTTGGGGAACAGATCGAACAGGCGTTCGACGGTCCAAGTCGGCGCACCCGGATGCGCGGGCCTGCGCCCGATCTCCAGATTCTCGAGCACCGTGAGGTCGGTGAAGATGCGCCGGTCCTCCGGAACAAAACCAATGCCGGCACGACTGATCTCGAACGGCTCGAGCGCTTCGATCGAACGTCCATCGAACTGGACCGAGCCCGTTCTTTGAGCAACCAGTCCCATGATCGCCTTCAGCGTTGTGCTCTTGCCGGCGCCGTTGCGTCCCATCAGTCCGACCACCTCGCCCGGGCCTACGTCCAGCGCAACGTCGAACAGGATATGCGCGCGCCCGTACCAGGCGTTCAGACTTTGCGCTGAAAGAAGCGCGGTCATGGGTATGCTTTCACGGCGTCACCGCCATCGCAGGCGCGGCGGCGAGCAGCTTGCCGCTGCCGAAATACACCTCGCGCACTTTTTCGTGATCGCGGATCGCCTGTGGCGCGCCGCTGGCAATAAGCTGGCCGCGCGCGAGCACGATGATGCGATCGGCGTGTGCGAACACGACGTCCATGCTGTGCTCGGTGAACAGCACCCCGAGATTGCGCTCGCGCACGAGCCGCTTGGTGAGCGCCATCAAACCCTGGCGCTCGCGCGGCGCCATGCCGGCGGTCGGCTCATCCATGAGCAGCAGCTTCGGCTTGTTGGCAAGTGCAATCGCCAGTTCAACCGTCTTGATGTCACCATATGCGAGCGTGCTGCATGGCTCGTCGGCGCGCTCCCGCAGACCGACGGCATCAAGCAGCTCCAGCGCTTCCGCCCGCAGCACGAGCGATGCGCGCGACCAGAAATCGAACAACCGCGCGTCGCGCGACAGCAGCGCCATCTGCACGTTTTCCGCCACTGTCATCGAGGCGTACGTCGCCGCGACCTGAAACGTCCTGCCGACGCCGAGCCGCCAGATCTCGCGCGGCTTGCGTCCGCTGATCGGCTGCCCGTCGAGCAGAACGGCGCCTGCGTCCGCCGCGAGTTGGCCGTTGATCATGTTGAAACACGTCGACTTGCCAGCACCATTGGGGCCGATCATCGCAAGCAGTTCACCGCGCGCAAGCTCGAACGTCACGCCATCGACGGCGACAACACCGCCGAATGCTTTGCGCAGGTCGCGCACCGCAAGCAGCGCGTTCATGTTGCCCCCTTCGCGCTGCGCGCTGTCCCCCCAAGGGGGAGCGAGCGCCTTCGGAGCGGCCGGGCGGCGCTCGGTGTCGCCCCCTTCGCGCTGCGCGCTGTCCCCCCAAGGGGGAGCGAGCGCCTTCGGAGCGGCCGGGCGGCGCTCATGCCGTGGCCTTGGCGCCGGTGCGCTTGCGCGTGACAAGTCCGACCACACCCTGCGGCAGCAAATAGACGATCACCAGGAA
>DASQAE010000621.1:0-4020 GCA_035635915.1 Burkholderiaceae bacterium
GCGCCAGGCGCAACCCGATGTTGCCGCCGCCGGCGAGCATCACGCGTTTGACCGGCTTGTCCATGCGGCGCAGCTCGCCCATCACCGCACGGATGTGTTCGGTCGCCGCGAGAAAAAACACCTCGTCGCCGGGCTGCACCATCGTCTCCGCCTCGCAATTGACGCTGCGGTCGTTGCGGAAGATGGCGACTATGCGGGTGTCGATGTTCGGAATGTGCTTGCGCAGGTCGGCGATCGGATGCGAAACCAGCGGCCCACCGGCAAACGCCCGCACCGCCAGCAGTGAAGCGCGGCCATCGGCGAACTCCAGCACCTGCAACGCTTCGGGAAACTCGATCAGCTTGAGCAGATAGTCGGTGACGCTCTGCTCGGGCCAGATGATGTGGGTGACACGAAAGCCATGCTCGCCGGTGAGCTCGGGATGCTCCTGCAACTCGACGTTGCGCACCCGCGCAATGCGGGTCGGGACATTGAACAGGTCGGCAGCGATCTTGCAGGCGACGAGGTTGGTTTCGTCGGTGGAGGTGACCGCGATCAGCAGGTCGGCATCGTCCGCACCGGCCTCGCGCAGTATCGATGGCAGCGTCACGTTGCCGACCAAACCGCGCAGGTCGTAACGCTCCTGCAGGTCGGCGACGCGCTGCGCATCGGTGTCGATCACCGTGATGTCATTGGCCTCCGAGACCAGGCTTTCGGCGACCGAACTGCCGACGCGGCCCGCGCCAAGGATGATGATCTTCACTCGAAGCGGCGTTCAGACGGCGGCGCCCACTACATGCCGTCATTTTCGGCGCGCCCGTCTTCACGCGCCGCGAAGTCACTGAGGGCGTCGACGACCGGCGCACGCCTGCCGCCGCGCCCGAGTTCGACGCCAAGCTGCTTGAGTTTGCGATAAAGATGGGTGCGTTCGAGGCCAGCGCGATCGGCCACGCGCGTCATGCTGTAGTTCTCGCGCGCAAGGTGGTATTCGAAGTAGACCCGCTCGAACTGGTCGCGTGCCTCGCGCAGCGGCTGATCGAGACTGACCCCTGCAGCGCTGGCAGCCGGCGCGGCCGATGTTGCCGCGATGGTCGCCGGGCGTCCGGCCTCCGCCACCAGCGCGTCACTGACGGTGAGCGACGTGTGCGCGACGCGACGGTCGGCGGTCGGCGCCGCCCGCAACGTGCGCATCACACGGCCGCGCTCGAGGCCGCTTTTGACTGCGGCCAACAGGCGCGCCAGCGCGATCGGTTTTTCCAGGAAGTCGAGTGCGCCGAAGCGGGTCGCTTCCACCGCGGTATCGATGGTCGCGTGGCCGGACATCATGATCACCGGCACGGTCAACTGACCGTTGGAGGCCCACTCCTTGAGCAAGGTGACGCCGTCGGTGTCCGGCATCCAGATGTCGAGCAGCACGAGATCGGGCGTTTCCGCGAGCCGCAACTGGCGTGCCACCGCGGCATTTTCCGCCGCGACCACCGCGTGCCCCTCATCGGAGAGAATTTCCGACAGAAGCTCGCGAATGCCTACTTCATCGTCAACGACGAGAATGGTTGCCATACGTGTCAGTTGACGCTGCCGCCTGGGGGAAGCATGTGCACGCCGGGATCAGGCAACGCGCCGTCGCGCGTCGGTCGCGACGTCCGCGGTTACAGCCTGTACCACGCGCCGGAATACGATGGTCACGCTTGCGCCGCCGCCGGCGGCCACGCTGCGATTGATGAGCTCGATGCGAGCTCCGTGTTCGTCGACGATTTTTCTCACCATCGCCAGACCCAGACCGGTGCCGCTGGGTTTGGTTGTGACATAGGGTTCAAAGGCACGCCGAAGTATATTCGCGGGAAACCCCGGACCGTTATCTTCCACCGCAAGCCGCACCGCCTGCTTCGTTTGTTCGGCCGGCGCACCCGGTTCGTCGATCGCTAACGCCTCGGTGCGCACGACGATACGACCGCTGCTCACCGGGCTGGCCGCCTCGCGCGCCTGCAGCGCATCGTTGGCGTTGGCGAGCAGATTGTGGATCACCTGGCGTAGCTGGGTCGCGTCGCCCTCGATGAGCGGCAGGTCGCGCGCGAGCGCCAGTTCGATCGCCGGCGCAGCGGCCGCCGCCGCGCGATTGCGCTTATCGACTCCGTAGAGCGCGGCCACCTCTTCGACCAACGCGTTCAGGTCAAGCGCCACCAGGCGCGCCGGCGGAACGCGCGCGTAGTCGCGAAAATCGTCGACCATGCGCTTCATCGCGGCGACCTGGTTGACGATCGTCGCCGCGCCGCGTGCGAGCACCTCCGCCTGGTCGAGCGGCAGCTTGTCGGCGAGTTTCATCTGCAAACGTTCGGCGGCAAGCTGGATCGGTGTCAGCGGATTCTTGATTTCGTGCGCCAGACGCCGGGCAACTTCGCCCCACGCCACGGCACGTTGCGCCGAGATCACCTGGGTGATGTCATCGAAAACCACGACGTAACCGGGTCCGTCGTCCAGCGGCAGGCGCGACCCGCGCGCCAGCAGCGCGAGCGGCTCCGCGTCGGGCTGGCCGCCGGCACGTTTGATTTCCATCTGCTGCTGCCACGAGTCCTTTGGTGCAGCAGCGAGCTGTTGATCGGCGAAACAGCTCGCAACCTGTTGCGCCATCGCAGGCAGCAGCTCCGCGAACAGCTGGCCGACGTACGGCGCGAGCGAAACCCCGAGAATCCGGCTGGCACCGTAGTTCGCGGTGACGAGCCGATAGTCCTTGTCGAGAACGATGACACCGGCCGAGAGGTTCGTCAGCACACGCTCGAGATAGGCGCGCGCGTTTTCCAGTTCGCGCGAGCGCGCTTCGACAGCGTCGCGCGCTTCGGCAAGCTGGCGCGTCATGGCGTTGAACGACTGCGTCAGCAGGTTCAGTTCATCGTTGCCGCGAAATTCACGCACTGGCCGATAGTCGCCTTCGGCAACGGCCTTTGTTCCCTCTGCCACTCGCAGCAGCGGTGCCGCCAGGGATGCGGCCAGCAGCACACCGGTGGCGATCGCTGCGAAGATGGCAAGCAGCAGCGTCAGCGTCAACGTGGCGGTGTAAATCTTCTGCAGGCCGCTGCGCGCGAGCGACAGCTCCTGATATTCGCGATAGCCGCTTTGCAGCGCCTCGGCGTTGGCGGCGATGGAAGGCGGAACCCGCTGCACCACCTGCAGCAGGCGGATGTCGGTGCGCGCGGGCGTAAGCAGAGTGCCGCCGCGCTGGCCCGCAGCAAGGCCTTCGACCTCGCTCGGCGGGCTCGTGGGCGCGGGAATCGGAACGATCACGCGTGCACGCAAGCCGGCGCGCGCCTCGACTGCGAGCGGATCACCCTCGACCTTGGCGAACGTGCGCTGCGAACGCGCCTGGCGCAAGTCGGCGAGTGCGGGAAGCTCGGGGACCAGATCGTCGATGCCGCTGCCGCTGCGCGTCCCGGTTGCGCCGATCAAGCGGCCGGTGGCCGTCACGAGCAGCGCCTCATGCAGGCCGACGCGCTCGCGCATACGTTCGAGCTGGCTCAGTTGCTGCGACTCCGGCACGTCGGCCAGCTCGAGCGCCATCACACGCGCTTTGCCGGTGACGTCCGCGAGTTGCGCCTCGAGCGCCGCACGACCCAATGACAAGCCCGACTCGAGCGCACGGTCGACGCGCACGTCGAACCACGATTCGATCGATCGCTGCAGGAACTGCACGGAGACGACGTAGATCAAGAAACCCGGTACGACCCCCATCAGCGCGAACGCGAGCGCAAAACGCGCCATCAGCCGCGCGCCGAAGCGACGTGCACGCCAGCGCCGCACCAGCCGCGCCACCAGCATCACGACCAGGACCAGCAGCGCGGCAGCGATCGCGCCGTTGATCGCGAGCAGCAGCGGATAGTTGCGCTCGAATGCCTGCGTGTTGCCGCTGGCCGAAGCGAGCAGGAACAGCAGTACGCCGCCGAGAGCAAGGGCGGTCAGAAGACCGTAACGCAGGGCGCGCGAGATGGCGGGCGCGGGCACGGGAACTACGGCGCGCGATGGGCGCGCCTCCTACTTCGCCAAGTCGGC
>DASQAE010000622.1:0-1649 GCA_035635915.1 Burkholderiaceae bacterium
CGGATCAATCACATCCGTGATGGTCGCTCCGCGCGGCACATCCAGAATCAGTTCGCTCAGTTCGCCCTGAGCTGGGCGGATTGAAACAAGGTGCGCGCCTTCGATCACGCCCGCCGAGGGCACGTAAAGTTGCGAGATCTCGGCGTAAAACACCGGCTTTTCGCGCTTTAAGTCGCGGCTGCGCGGTTTCCAGGCGATCCACGCGTCGGCCACTGGCGAAAGCACGAGCGCGGCGACGGTGTTGCTGCCGGCAGCGTCACGACGGACGGACACGGCTTGCGGCGAAAGCACGTCCACGTCGAGGTTCACGAGTGTAAGATCGAGTTGATTAACCAGCCCGTATTGCGTCGGAAGGATAAAACCACTTTCTGTGGCGTTCTTCGTCACCTGCAACTGGTATTGCACCTCCATGTCGAACGCGCCGCCTTTCTCCGCGCGCAACTGTTGCGCGCGCCTCAAGCCGACGGATGCCCGCACAAGCTTGAGCGTGTTGCTCGGGTAATTGATGCGCGTGAGCACCGCCGGATCGAACAGCAGCGGCAGCATCTCGCCCTTCTCCGCCATCCAATGAATCTTCGCCGTCGCCAACGCGAACTTTTCCTCGATACGAATCTGCTGGGTGATCGAGTCGGCGATCGGCGGCTCTTTGGGGCGTAATGCAGGTCTGGCATCTGCGCTCCCGGCGAACGCCGAACCTCCAAAACTCAGCCAGAGGAATCCGCCGACGAATAGCATTGCGACAGCGGGTGCGGCGCCGTTCTCGGGCGCGGACTTCGGCACGCGCGGCAGTGACCACAAGCTTCGCAGCACGGGAATCACGACATGCACCAACAGAAACACTCCGAAGACGCCGAAAAACCAAACCGCGCCGTTGGGCAGGCGTAGCGCCGCCCAGGCGAGCAACGTCCAGCCGAGAATCCGGCAGCCGGACTTGAGCCAATCCTCAGCGCGCAGCCGACCATAAATCCACACGACGAGCGCTAACAGAGCCGGCCACGCGTATCCTGCAAGACCGGATGCCGACGCCTTCTCCGACACATTCGCCACCTCGACACTCAACGCGCTGCCTGCCTGTTGCACGGGCGCGAGGAACGTCAGGTCAGTCGGTGTGTAGCCGCTGTGTTGGTCCGCCAGATTGGCAACTTGCACAAGCGCAACCGCAGCCATCAGCACGGCGACGAGTCCGAGCAGCGTCCCACAAAGGTGGCGCGCGCTGAATCTGCCAGCGCCTTCCCGTCCCGCCCACCGCCACACCACGAGAGCACACACCACGAGCGCGAGCACCACCAAGATCAACTTCAACGCTCGCCACGCCTCTTCACCCGCGAACGTCCGCGCCAACTGCGCGAAACCCGACACATCGGGCACGCCGCGCATCGGCGTCAACGAGCCTTTGCGATAGGTCAAACGCTGGCCGGTATCCGGTTCGAGTTTCCATTCGGCGAGCATCACTGGCGCGTTCACGATGGGAGCGGCGACGTTTACGCGCGACGGGTTTGACGATTTCGCCGCGAGTTTCAGGTCGAGCTTCAACACGGCATTCGGATCGGCGCGTTGCGGCAGCGGAATCAGATTTGCGTTCCCGTCCTTCACCGGCACGACGGATGCGCCGTTCACCGTGGCAGACCACAGTTCCGTTCCGGTTGGCA
>DASQAE010000623.1:0-2231 GCA_035635915.1 Burkholderiaceae bacterium
ACGGCGCAGCCTCGAGATCATGGAGCGACTCGGCGCATTGCAGGACTTCATGACGAAGGGGCTGCCCTGGACCGATGGGCGCAGCTTTTACGTCGAGACCGAGGTGTTCCGCTTCTCCATGCCGCACGACGCGCAGCAGAAGCTGCCGCCGATGATCAACCTGCAGCAGTACTACATCGAGCAATTCCTCGTCGATGCCGTCGCGCGCGTCAACCGGGGCACACCGGGTCTGATCGAAATCCGTTGGGCCTCGCAGGTCGACGGATTGCAAATCACCGGCGCCAGCGTTGTGCTCGACGTCGCCAATGCGCTCGGTCGCTACCGGTTGGAAGCAGATTGGGTCGTGGCCTGCGACGGCGGGCAGAGTTTCGTGCGCAAACAACTCGGGTTGCCGATGCACGGCACCGGCTACGAAGGCCGCTACGTGATCATCGACATCGACCTGCCGAGCAAACATCGCACCGAGCGGCGCGCATGGTTCGATCCGCCCTGGAACCGCGGTTCGACGGTGCTGATGCACCAGCAACCGGACAACCTGTGGCGCATCGACTATCAATTGCGCCACGGCGACGACGCGGAAAAGGCGCTGCAACCAGACCAGGCCGCCGCGTTCGTGCAACGCCATCTGGACGCGGTCGGCGAAGGACACTTGCCGTGGAAGTTGGTGTGGACCTCGATCTATCGTGCGGGAGCAATGACGCTCGACTCGTATCGTCACGGGCGCGTGCTGTTCGCCGGCAATGCCGCGCACGCGTTGCCGATCTTCGGCGTGCGCGGCTTGAATTCCGGCTTCGACGATGCGGACAACCTTGCGTGGAAACTTGCCTACGTGATCGACGGCAAGGCGCCGGCGTCGCTGCTCGACACCTACAGCGACGAGCGTCTGGTGGCATTCCATATCAACGCCGAAAGTGCAAAACGCACCACGGAATTCATGTCACCGCCGTCGCGCGGATTCGACCTGTTTCGCGAAGCCGCGTTGTCGCTCGCGCAAGAACATCGCGACATCGCCAACCTGATCAATCCGCGCCAGACACAAGCGGTGGCGTATCGGCAATCGACCCTGTCGAGCCCCAGTGATGCCTTCGCTGCCGGGCCCGAACCGGGTGCGGTGTTGATCGATCTGCCTCTTGTCGGCGAACGGGCGAAGTACCTGATAGAGACCCTCGGCACTGGATTCACGCTTCTTGTGTTCAAGCCGTCCGGCGTTGTGGCGGATGCGGTCGAAGCCGTGGCGCGTGCGGACTCCACCCTGAACGTCGTGCGGGTGAATGACGCGCGTATTGCCGCGGCTTACGACGCCACCCAAGGCGCGGTGTACTTGGTGCGGCCGGACGGTCATGTCGCCGGTCGCTGGCAGCAACCCGATCTCGCCACGCTGCGTAGCGCTCTCGCCCGCGCGTGTGGTCACGACATTTCGATTTCAAACCAAGGATTCGCACGATGAGCGCACTTCTGGCCGAGGCGCGCGATCGCCTCTATGCAAGCGTCGCGCGCGCAACGACCGAAGCCGGGCGTTCGCGCGAGTCGCTGTTCCTCGCGCGCCTGGTGTTGCTGCTGTTCGAACAGGTGGGCGATGAACAGGCGTGCGAACGAGCGATCGCGAATGCTTTGCGTAACCTTCCGGAACCGTCGCTGTCGGCGGGGTCGGACGATCACTACTGAGTTATTGAGTCGAGGAGACACGATGCAACGCCGTCCGCTGATTGCCGCACTGATCCTCATCTGCGTGCCCTTTGGTGCACACGCGCAGGGCCAATACCCGGATCAACCGATCAAGTGGCTGGTGCCTTATCCGGCCGGCGGCGGCACGGACACACTCGCCCGCACCCTGTCCGAGGCGATGCGCGCGGGACTCGGCCAACCGATCGTGGTCGAGAATCGGCCCGGCGCCGCCACCAACATCGGCGCCGATGCAGTCGCCAAGTCGAAGCCCGACGGCTACACGCTCATGTCGGCGGACAACGCGATGATGGCCTTCAACGAACACCTGTTCAAAAAACTGCCGTACAGCCCGGAGAAGGATTTCAGCTACATCGGCGCGATCGGTCGGTTTCCGCTGGCGCTGGTAGTGCATCCCAGCTTCCCGGCCAACAACTTCAAGGAGTTTCTCGCGTACGTCAAAGCCAATCCGGGCAAAGTGAACTACGCATCGGTCGGACCCGGTTCGCCGCATCACCTGGCGATGGAGATGTTCAAGTACCGCACCAAGACCGACATCACGCACGTGC
>DASQAE010000624.1:0-2246 GCA_035635915.1 Burkholderiaceae bacterium
CGTGCCCGGCGAGCGGCTGAGCGGCATGCAATGGGTTGGCGTGCTGCTCGCATTCTGCGGGCTGGTGGTCGCCTTCGCCGACAGCTTTGCCGTGCCCGACCGAGCCACGCTGCGCGGCGATCTTTACGGCGTGATCGCCGCCGCCTTATGGGCGGCGACCACGGTATTGATACGCAGCACCCGGCTTGCACGTGCGCGTGCCGAAAAAACGCTCTTCTACCAACTCGGGGTGTCGGCCCTGCTGATGCCTATCGCCTCGATCGTACTCGGCGAGGCAGGTGTCACGCACCTGAACACTACCGTGGTCGTGAGCCTCGTGTTCCAGGGCGTGGTGGTGGCGTTCGCGAGTTATCTCACCTGGTTCTGGTTGCTGACGCGATATCTCGCTGCGCGCCTTGCCGTCTTTTCGTTTCTTTCGCCGATGTTCGGCGTCACGTTCGGCGTCTTGATCCTCGGCGAGCGACTCTCGAGCAGCTTCGTGATTGCCGCGCTGCTGGTTGCAAACGGCATCGCACTCGTGAATCTGCGGCGCTAGGGGCGCCGACTCAGCCGCGCCGCTCCTGCGGCGTCAGCGTCAGATGGAGCAGGCGTGCACCGCGCACGACACGCAGCACGCACAGGCGGTCGATACGCGTTGCGTCGAGCAGCCGCAGCAGTTCGTCGATGCCGGCAAGCGGTTTGCCGTCGATGCCGATGATGAAGTCGCCATCTTCAAGCCCTGCAACGTGAGCCGGACTGTCCTTCTGCACTTCGGAAACGCGGATAGCACTCGCCTGCTCGATCGCAAGCGCGCGCTGCAGACGACGTGGCAACGGCACGGTCGTGCCGCCCACCCCGATCCACGCGCGTCGCACCCTGCCGTGCGCGAGCAACTGGCCCACCACCCACCGCGCGGTATCAATGCCGGTTGCAAAACAGATCGACTGCGCGCCTGGAATGACCGCGGTGTTGACGCCGATCACCTGCGACGCCGAGTTGACCAGCGGCCCACCGGAGTTGCCGGGATTGAGCGCCGCGTCGGTCTGGATCACATCGTCCATCAAGCGCCCGGTTTGCGCGCGCAAGCTGCGCCCCAGCGCGGAGATCACGCCTGCTGTCACCGTGTTCTGAAATCCGAGCGGATTGCCGATCGCAACCGCGATTTGTCCAACTCGCAGCGCGCGCGACGATCCAAGCACGACGGTTGGAAGATCGTGTGCCCCGACGCGAATCACGGCGAGATCCGTGTCAGGATCGTCGCCGATCAACTGCGCATCGAACTGCCTGCCATCCGGCAGCGACACGCCGATCTGGCTGGCCCCGCTTACGACGTGGCTATTGGTGAGCAGATAACCGTCGGGCGTGAACGCGAATCCCGATCCCACGCCCTCGAGCCGGCGCGGCCTGCCCATCCGGTCGCGCCCCTGGCGCGTGACTGCGACTGAAGCCACCGACGGACCAACACGTTCGACCACGTCGACGACCGTGCGCGAATACGCGTCGAGCAGTTGCGGATCGGCGGGCCTTTCTATCTCGGCCGGAGGGACGTTCGGCGCCGCCCCGTCGTCGGCCACAAAAAGAGCTTGGGCTTCCATGGCCGGGATTTGGGTGCACCCGCGTGCCTTTTCAATGCGCGGCGATAATCCTGGGATGTCGCTTCGGAACCACGCCCTCATCCTGTTCGCGCACGGCGCGCGTGACGCACGCTGGGCGCAAACGCTGGAGGTGCTGCGTCAGGCGGTGCTGGCGCGGCGGCCGCAATCGCGGGTCGAACTTGCGTTCCTCGAGTTCCAGACGCCGGCGTTGGCCGATGCGCTCGCCGCGGCGGTGCAGGCCGGATGTACGCGCATCGACGTGGCGCCGGTGTTTTGGGCCAGCGGCGGTCACGTCACCAACGACGTGCCACCGATGCTCGATCAGTTCCGGCGCACCTTTCCGCAGGTACAAATCACCCTGCTTCCAGTCCTGTCCGAGTTGCCTGGCATGTCCGATTTCATCGCAAGCGCGCTGCACGCACTTGCCGGCGCAGCCCCGTAGGGTCCGCGCTACGCCTGCACCGGCGTTGGCCGCGATCGAGGGTCCGCGGCGCGGTGCAAGCGTCGCCCCTGGCTGAACCAGACGATCGCGATCAGCAAGAGCGCCGGCAGGTAGAACCAATGTTGTGTCGGGCGATCGGTCGGAACCTGCACTGCGACTACCTCGAAACCTTGCTCGAACCCCGATTTGCGTGCACGGCTGCCGAACCGCACGTTGGTCACCTGCGCGAC
>DASQAE010000625.1:0-3052 GCA_035635915.1 Burkholderiaceae bacterium
TCGTGCGCACCAGCGCGCCGATCTGCTTGGCCGCCTCGGCGGAGCGATCCGCGAGGCGCTGCACTTCTTCCGCAACCACGGAAAAACCGCGCCCGGCATCACCCGCAGACGCGGCTTGAATCGCCGCGTTCAAGGCCAGCACGTTGGTCTGCTCGGTAATGTCGGAGATCAGTTCGACGATCTCGCCGATTTCCTGTGACGACTCGCCGAGGCGCTTGATCCGTTTCGCGGTTTCCTGAATCTGCTCGCGGATTTCGTTCATGCCCGCGATCTGGTTGTACACCGCACGTTGACCGCGCTCGGCCGCGTCCAGCGAAGTGCGCGCCACTTTGGCCGACTCGGACGCACTCTTCGACACGTCGTTGATCTGTGCTGCCATCCGGATCACCTTGTCGCCGGTGTCCTTGATCTCGCGCGACTGCGCTTCGGACGCGGTGAGAAGTCGTGTCGCGATGTCGCGCGCTTGCGTGGATGCGGTGCTCACCTGCTCGGCCGCGACGTTGATCCGACCTACCAGGCCGCGTAGTTCTTCGACCGTGTAGTTGACGGAGTCGGCGATAGCGCCGGTAATGTCCTCAGTCACCGTCGCCTGCACGGTCAAGTTGCCGTCCGCAACCTCTTGCAACTCGTTCATCAGGCGCAAGATCGCGGCCTGGTTCTGCTCGTTGGAGCGCTTGGCCTCTTCTTCCAGGCCCATCGCCTCGGCGCGCTGCTTTTCGGCTTCGACTGCGCGTTTGCGCACGTCTTCGAGCAGCACTTTGACGATCAGCACCGCGGTAAGCAGCATCAAGAGGCCCGAGACGCCCATCAGGAAGAAGTTGACGCTGCGCTCGCGCTGCTCGTTCCGATATTCCTGTGCCAGTTCGGCCACCTGCTGGCGCAACGGTTCCGAGTCGCGCAGGATGGACAATTCCGCGTCCTTCGCCTGGACCAGCGCCGGCAGGCTGGTGAGCGTGCCGCTGATCGCGTTCTGGAAGTCGGCGTAGACCTTGGCGAGTTCCTGCAGGCGCGAACGGGTTTCACTGTCACTGGCGGGAGAGATACGCAACGTGTCGCTGCCGGCAAGCAGTGCCTGCGTCAGGTCGCGGAACAGGCTGATATCGCGGCCAAGCGTGAGCGCGATTTCGGCGTTCGCGGTTTCGCCCGTGATCATCGAGTTCGCGCTGCGGCCGAGACGTTGCGTCAACATCACAAGCTGGCCGGCGGCGGCGATTTCGCGCGCGGGGGCGCTGCTTTGCAGCTTGAGTGCCGCGATTTCCTCGGTCAGTTGCAACAGACGCGGGCTGGTGTCGTTGATGCGCTTGATGACGGAGCCGAAGGAAAGCAGGGATTTTTCCTGCGCGACGATGACCGACGCGGCCGCTTCCGACGCGCGCCAGCGGTCGAGCAGGCGAGTGACGGAGCGCTGGATCGTGAGCGAAGACGGTGACAGGCCACGCACCGCATCGCCCTTTTCGAGCGCGTCCAGGTTGGCGGCGATCCGATCGCGGCTATCGCGCAGTTCGCCCAGAGCGACCAGGTTGCCGTTGATCGCGATCGGCGCCGCCTTGGCGAGCCGCTGCGTGTGCATCAGCGTGTCGCCGACGATTTCCGCCTGCAGCGTGCCGTTGGTCGACTGGCGGTTGTCGATCGCGACGATCGCCGCCACCAGCAGCACGAAAACCGCGAGCAGGATGAACAACACTTGCACCTGCACGTTGACCGGCTTGTCGCCGATGACGGGCAGCTTCCACGCGATCAGGCGCTCGATCAGCGGCGGCTGCCCCGTGTTCGACGTGCGCAGAACCGTGCGCGAAATACGCTGCGTACCCGGCGCGCGCCGCACCGGTGCTTCTGCAACCGGGGCGTCGAGCGGCGCGAACTCCGTGTAACGGAATGGTTCGCCACTCGGCTCTTCAGCCATGACGGTATCCGTTGCCGGAGTCGATGCCTTCTTGCGACGCATGCCAATGTCCAATGCCATTTCCTTCTCCCTCATCGCCCGTGTTTTTTGATCGCGGACGACGCGCTGGTGGCCGACGTAACGCCTGTTTGCGCCGCCGGCCGATCCACTGGTTCATTACACACCGACGCTGGCAAACACGTCCGCCGCGACAAGACGCGGCAGCTCCAGTTCGGTCAGAACGGTTCCATCGAGATCTCGGTAACGCTGCGTCTCCCAGGGGAGCGCGGCATTGCCGGTCGAGCCAAGTTCTTCTAGTTCGCGAATGTTGCGCAAGCCGAACGCGCGCGAGATCAGTATCCCGGCGCTCACCTTGAGTGCGGGTCCGAACACCAGCAGTTGCTGCGCCTGCTCCTGCGGCAGCGGCGGACGGCCGGAAAGCTCTTGCAGATCGACCACGCCGATCAGTCGGCCGCGCACGTTCGTCAGCCCGCGATACCAGGGGCGCGTCCACGGTACCGGCGCAATGTCGGCGGTGGTCACGATCTCGCCGGCGGTCGCCATGTCGAGCAGGTAACTGTCGGTGCCGATGCGCAGGGCGAGGCGCAACGGTTGCACCGGCGTATGCGGTGCCGCTTTCAGACGTTCGGCAAGCTGGGTCGTAAATTCGCGCAGCTTGTGAGTGTGTTTGGCTCTATCCATGGGCGTTATCCGTGAGGGCGGCTTCAGCCGAGCGCTGAGATCTTCTCCAGCAGCTCGTCCACCTTGACCGGCTTGGTCACGTAATCACGCGCGCCCTGGCGCAAGCCCCAGATACGATCGGTCTGCAGATTCTTGCTGGTGCACATGATCACGGGGATGTGCTGGGTGGCGGGGTCCTTGGACAACTGGCGCGTGAGCTGAAAGCCATTTTGGCCCGGCATCACGACGTCCATCAGGATCAGGTCCGGCAGCTGTGCCTTGAGCTTGAGGACCGCTTCTTCCGCGTTTTCCGCGGCCGAAACCGTAAAGCCGTTTTTCGTCAGCAGTTCGGTGAGGAAATAACGCTCGGTCGGGGAATCGTCAACGACCAGAACCTTCTTGATCGGCATTGTCTGCTCCACTTGCGCCGTTGCAGGGTCAGTTGGTCGAATGCTGCCGCACCGCGGTCAGCAGGCTGTCCTTGGTGAA
>DASQAE010000626.1:0-1963 GCA_035635915.1 Burkholderiaceae bacterium
CGCAGCGTCCGGCTTCAGGATCACACACGCGCACGCCTTTTCGCCGAACACCGGATCCGGCATCGCCACCAGCACCACCGACTTCACCGCCGGATGGCGAAAGATCAGATTTTCGATCTCATCGCAGCTGATCTTTTCGCCGCCCCGATTGATCTGGTCCTTGCGGCGCCCTTCGGTGTACACATACCGGCCGCGCTTGCGCACCACGTCGCCCATGCGATACCAGCCGCCGGGCAGGAACGCTTCGGCATTCTTCTCGGCCGCGTTGTAGTACCCGCGAATCGTGTATGGACCCCGCGTCACCAGTTCGCCGGTCTCACCATCGGTTACCTCGTTGCCATCGTCGTCGACGACGCGGATCTCGTCCAGGTCGCTAACCGGGGCGCCGGAGCTTTGCAGCAGCAGATCATCCGGGTCATCGAGCCGCGTCATGTTGATGAGCCCTTCGGCGGTCCCGTAGATTTCTTGCGGTGTGCAGCCGAACCGTTCGCGCAGACGCGCGCGCAATTCCGGTGGCAGGCGCGCGCCGCCGTTCTGCACCACCTTCAACGAACCAAGGTCGTAGCGCGCGGCAACGTCGGCATTCAGCCAGTTGGCGATCAATGGCACGACGGCGGCGACCACGGTGACGTGTTCGCGTCCGACGGTGCTGAAAATTTCGTCCGTATCGGTACCGCGCATCAGGACAACCGTGCCACCGACGTGAAACGCTCCGAGGATTCCGGGCGAAGCCAGGTTGTAGTTGTGGCCGAGCGGAAGGATTGCGCCAAGCACCGTCTCGCGGTCGAACCCGCCGGCTTGCGCACACAAACGCGCATTCAACACGTAGTCGTCGTGCGTGCGCGGGATGAGCTTCGACATCGAAGTTGTACCGCCCGAGAGCAACATCGTGCTGACGTCGGCAGGATCCGGCCGAACCGCCTCGAGCCGCTGCGCCAGTGCGCCTGCGTCATGCCGACGCGCCAGCAACGAGCGCAACGCGATCTGTCCGGCGCGCGCTTCACCGTCGACGATGATCCGTTGCAGGGTCGGAAATGCCGCGCGCATTTCGTCTGCCATCGCGCGATAGTCGAATTCGCCGATCCGGTCGGGGATCGCATAGGCAATCGCACCGGAAGCATTGATGAAGTGGCGTACCTCCGCGTGGCGGTGCGCACGCAGCGCCATCACGGGGATCGCACCGATGTAGTTGAGCGCGAGATAAAGTTGGATGAAGGCCGGCGTGTTCGGCAGTTGCACGACCACGCGGTCATGCGGGCCGATTCCACTTTCGAGCAGCGCGCCTGCGAGCTGGCGCGCCTGCTGCACCAGTTCGGCATAAGCGATTCGTGTCGTCGCGTGAACCACCGCGATTTTGTCCGGCAGAGCACGTGCGGTCCGCTCGACCATCTCCGCCACCGTGATGCCCTGCCATACGCCGTCGCGCCGGTACGCAGCGGCGAGGTCGGCCGGCCAGGGCACAAAACCGTCGAGCATCACTCCTCCGTCGGCTTGAGGTCGATCAATGACGGCAGCGTAAACCTTGTCATTCCGAGCTCCGCGGAGCTCCGCGAGGAATCCCGGACCTCAAACGACCGCGAGTCGCGGCAGGCGGTGCCCTCCGGGGCTCAACTGTGGCGGTCGGCGCTGCGCGCCGACTGCACTGCGCTGCTCGGTCCGGGGTCGCGCCGCATAACTCGCTGCGCTTGTATGTTTCGGGCGCTGCGCTCGAACAGATGCGGCGAGTCAGAGGTTAGATGCGCGCTGCGCGCGCCGACCCCGGCCCTGCGCTGCTCGTCGCCACAGATTCGCTCCCTACCGGGCACCACCTGCCGCTCCGGCACGACCGAGCCTGCCCGCATCGCATGCCGGGGTAGTGCCGCAAAGGTGCGTTCGGGTCGGTTGCGGCGGGCGTCTGAGGCGCCGAGAAGCGCAGGGCTCATGGCCGCGCGCGCAGCGCGCATCTAAACGTCTGACTCGTCGC
>DASQAE010000627.1:0-2939 GCA_035635915.1 Burkholderiaceae bacterium
GGACGCGCCGACCTATGCGCGCTGGCGCGGCCGCATCTTGCCGATCCGTACTGGACCCTGCACGCGGCGGCACAGCTCAATTTCCGCGACATGCCCTGGCCCGATCAGTACCTGAGCGGCCGGGATCAGTTGTACCGCAACCTGGAGCGCGCAGCAGCGATGGCGGCTGAGCTGCCCGAAGCGAATGGCTAATACCGCGGTAAAACCAGCGCGTAACGAGGCCGGCCGCACGGATCTCGAAACCCGTGCGAGCGACGACCATCATCTCGCGCTCAAACTGTGGCTGCGGCTGTTGGCCTGCACGACCAAGCTCGAAAGCGAAGTGCGGCTGCGCCTGCGCATCGAATTCGACACCACCCTGCCGCGTTTTGACTTGATGGCGCAACTCGAGCGTGCTCCGGCCGGTCTCACGATGAGCGAACTGTCGCGGCGTCTGATGGTCACCGGCGGCAACGTCACGGGTATCACCGACATGCTCGAGGCTGAAGGCCTGGTCGCGCGCGTGGATCATCCCACCGATCGGCGCGCCTATACGGTCAAACTCACGGCCGCAGGGCGGCGCTCGTTCGCGCGCATGGCCGCTGCGCACGAAAGATGGATCGTGGACCTGTTGGCGGGCCTGGAGGCCAACGAACAGGAGCAGATCTATCGCCTGCTCGCGCGTCTGAAGCAGCATCTGCACGCAAGCACCGAAAGTCCACCAAAGGAAGCCGG
Organism: Burkholderiaceae bacterium; assembly: GCA_035635915.1. Classification (GTDB taxonomy): domain Bacteria; phylum Pseudomonadota; class Gammaproteobacteria; order Burkholderiales; family Burkholderiaceae_F; genus JAKANT01. The sequence continues at coordinate 715 of DASQAE010000627.1, forward strand.
AAGATGAGCGACACCATGGACCCGCAACTGGCCGCCGGTAACCGCGCCGAGCTTGCAGGCTATCGCGCGCAATATTTCGGCTGGACCGTCGAGGGTCGCGTGGCGACCATCACGCTCACACGCCCGGAGCGCAAGAACCCGCTCACCTTCGCCACGTATGCCGAGTTGCGCGACCTGTTCCGCCGCCTTGCATACGCGACCGACGTGAAATGCATCGTGCTCACGGGCGCCGGCGGCAACTTCTGCTCCGGCGGCGACGTGCACGAGATCATCGGCCCATTGACGCAACTCGACATGCCGGGCCTGCTCGCGTTCACACACATGACCGGCGACGTGGTGAAGGCGATGCGTGCGTGCCCGCAACCGATCGTGGCCGCGATCGATGGCGTGTGCGCGGGCGCTGGCGCCATCCTCGCGATGGCTTCCGATATGCGGCTCGGAACGGGCGCCAGCAAAACGGCCTTCCTTTTCACCCGCGTTGGCCTCGCCGGCTGCGACATGGGTGCTTGTTCGATACTCCCGCGCCTCATCGGGCAGGGGCGCGCATCTGAATTGCTGTACACCGGGCGCTCGATGACCGGCGAGGAAGCGTTTGCGTGGGGTTTCTTCAATCGCCTGTGCAAACCCGACACAGTGCTCGCGGAAGCGCAGTCGCTTGCAACCGACCTGGCAGCCGGACCCACGTTCGCGCACGGCGTCACCAAGAAGATGTTGCATCAGGAGTGGTCGATGAGCGTGGATGAGGCAATCGACGCCGAGGCGCAGGCGCAGGCGATCTGCATGCAGACGCAGGACTTCCGCCGCGCTTACGAGGCCTTTGTCGCCAAGGCGAAACCACGCTTCGAAGGCAATTGATTCGCATGGCTTCCGCGCATCTCGATACGTTCGCGCGCGATAACCTGCCGCCACGTGACATGTGGCCGGAGTTCATTTTCCCGCTGCCGCAACTGCAGTTTCCCGCGCAATTGAACTGCGCTGCCGAGCTTCTCGACCGACAGGTCGCCGCCGGGTGGGGTGATCGTCCGTGCGTTCGCGCGCCAGGGCTTGTCTGGACCTACTCGGAGTTGCTTGTGCAAGCCAACCGCATCGCGCACGTGCTGGTCGAGGACCTCGGACTCGTGCCGGGCAACCGCGTGCTGCTGCGCGCGGCCAACAATCCGCTGCTGGCGGCCTGCTGGTTCGGCGTGATCAAGGCGGGCGGAGTCGCGGTCGCGACCATGCCGCTGCTGCGAGCCAAGGAATTGGGCGACATCATCGGCAAGGCGCAGGTTTCGCACGCGCTCTGCGATGCACGCCTCGCCGACGAGTTGCGCGCGGCCGCCGGCAGTTGTCCGACATTGGCGCAGATCAAATACTTCAATCACGGCGCCACGGATAGCCTCGAGACGCTGGCGCAATCCAAGCCGGTCGCTTTCGACAACGTAAGTACCGCCGCTGACGACACCTGCATCATCGCGTTCACGTCGGGCACTACCGGTCAGCCCAAGGGGACGATGCACTTTCATCGCGACGTGATGGCGATCTGCGAATGCTGGCCACGCCACACCCTGCGCGCGACGCCGGATGACGTGTTCATCGGCTCGCCACCACTGGCGTTCACGTTCGGCCTCGGGGGTCTGCTGCTGTTCCCGATGCACGTGGGCGCATCGACGGTGCTGCTGGAGAAATCCGCGCCCGATGTTCTGTTGCCGGCGCTGGCCGAGTTCGGCGCCACGGTGTGTTTCACGGCACCGACCTCATATCGCGCGATGGCGGCACAAGCGTCCAAACACGACCTGTCGCGACTGCGCAAGTGCGTCTCTGCAGGCGAAGCGTTGCCGGCGGCGACGCGTGCGCTGTGGAAGGACACCACCGGCATCGAGCTGATCGACGGCATCGGCACCACCGAAATGCTGCACATCTTCATCTCGGCCGATGAGGCGAACGCGCGTGGCGGTGCCACTGGAACGGCAGTGCCCGGGTACGTCGCGTGTGTGATCGACGACGACGGTAACCAGCTCGGGCCCGGCCAGGTCGGCAGACTCGCGGTCAAGGGACCGACCGGCTGCCGTTACCTTGCCGACGAGCGTCAGAAGAATTACGTCAGCCACGGCTGGAATGTCACCGGCGACGCGTACCTGATCGATGGCGACGGCTATTTTGTTTACCAGGCGCGCACCGACGACATGATCATTTCGGCCGGCTACAACATCGCAGGGCCGGAAGTCGAAGCAACGTTGCTCGCG
>DASQAE010000628.1:0-11409 GCA_035635915.1 Burkholderiaceae bacterium
GACCCGCCGCTGCGGGTTCGCTGCGAAAGATGCTGCCGCGCCTTCTTCGCGTGGGCAGGACGAACGAGAAGTTCAACGCGTAACGCGTCTCGGTCGTCGGGTTGGCGAGCGCGAGTTCGAACGAGATCACGTCTCCCGCGAAGACCGGCTCAGCACTGGCGCCACGCACGGTAATGCGCGCGAGGTTGCGATGGGTGTGATACATGCCGACTGCGGCCATGCTTGCCACCACGAACGTGAGCAGGAAGCCCAGCTGCAGGCCGTAGTTGATCGAGCCGATCAAGAGCACCAGCATGGCTGCCCCAAAGAGCGCACCGGCGCGGGTCGGCAGGATGTAGACCCGCTTGCGATCGAGCAATACCTCGCCGGCTTCAAGGGCGTCGCGGCCGGCGATCCAGCCGCCGATCTTGATCGACCAGGGATGTGTCGTGATGCTCATCTGGTGCAGGGTTACGCGCAGCCGCTCAAGGAACGCGCACCGCTTGAATCAATTGCGCGACCAGTTCCTTGCCATGCAACGCGCGACCGCCTTCGCGGGTTGCCGCATGCAATCGATGTCCGGCAACCGCGGGCAGCACATTCTGGATGTCTTCGGGGATCAGGTGGTCGCGGCCGTCGAGCCACGCCCAGGCGCGCGCAGCGGCCAGCAACGCAAGTCCCGCGCGGGGACTCAGCCCCTCCGCATATTTGCCGGAAGAGCGCGTGTGCGCCAGCAGCCCCTGCACATAATCGAGCAGCGCGTTGGACGTGAAGATCTGCTTGACCGCTGCCTGGGCAGACAGCAGATCGGTCGGACGTGCCGCCGACGCAAGGTGCTTGAGCATGTCGCGGCGCGATTCGCCGGCAAGAAGTGCACGTTCGGATGCGCGGTCCGGGTATCCCAGGCTGATGCACATCAGAAAGCGGTCGAGCTGTGACTCCGGCAGCGGAAACGTGCCGATCTGGTGCAACGGGTTCTGGGTGGCAATGACGAAAAACGGCTGCGGCAGGGGACGCGATAGACCATCGACCGAGACCTGGCTTTCTTCCATCGCCTCGAGCAGCGCGCTCTGGGTCTTGGGGCTTGCGCGGTTGATTTCGTCGGCCAGCAGCACCTCTGTGAAGATGGGACCCGGGTGGAACACAAACTGCCCGTTGACGCGGTCATACACGGTGACGCCGATCACGTCCGAGGGCAGCAGATCACTCGTGAACTGGATGCGCCGGAACGGAAGCCCGAGCGAGATGGCAATGGCATGTGCGAGCGTGGTCTTGCCGACCCCGGGCGCGTCCTCGATCAGCAGATGCCCGCCGGCGAGCAGGCAGGTGAGGCTTTGCCTGATTTGCAGGTCTTTGCCCACGATCACGTTTGCGATATGGGCGGCGCATTGGCGGAGCTTTTCCAGCATTAGACTTGCCTCATAAGGCCTTCTGCGGGACGCCAGCGCGAAGCAGAGAGCGACGAGAGTAGAGAAACGACAGGGAGCAAAGGAAGACCGTGCCAACCGGCCTGTTCACGCATCGCGTGTGCGGTGCGCACGAAATGGGTTCCTGGCATCCGGAGCGTCCGGAGCGCCTGGCTGCGATCAACGACCACCTGATCGCGGTGGGACTCACCAGCCATCTCGCTCCGCTCGAAGCTCCACCGGCGCCCCTCGAGGCCGTTGTGCGCGCGCACGCGGCCGACTACGTCAGCGGGCTCATGTCCAGAATACCAAAGCGAGGATATGTTCCGATCGATCCGGACACCTCGATGAATCCGGATACGTGGGAGGCGGCACTGCGTGCTGCAGGGGCGGTAATCGATGCCACCGACCGCGTTATCGCGGGTGAACTGACCAACGCGTTCTGCGCCATCCGTCCACCCGGTCACCACGCGGTGACCGAGGGCGCAATGGGCTTCTGCTTCCTGAACAACGTAGCGATTGGCGCGCTGCATGCGATCGAGCGTCACGGGTTGGAACGGGTTGCGGTGATCGATTTCGATGTGCACCACGGCAACGGCACGGAGGACATCCTCTCGGGCGACGACCGGGTGCTGATGGCGAGTTTTTTCCAACATCCGTTCTATCCGTACTGCGGCACCGAGAATCCGGCAAAAAACATGGTCAACGTGCCACTGCCAGCCGGAACGCGTGGGGACCGGGTACGCGAAGTGGTGGAACAGGTCTGGATGCCGCGCCTGGAAGCGTTCGAACCGCAGATGATCTTCGTTTCCGCAGGATTCGATGCGCACCGCGAAGACGACCTGGGCCAGATGGGCCTGGTCGAAGCCGACTATGCCTTCATCACGAAAAAACTGATGGACCTTGCGGCACGCCACGCGCGCAACCGCATCGTGAGTTCACTCGAAGGCGGGTACAACCTGAGCGCGCTGGCGCGCAGCGTCGCCGCTCACGTACGCACGCTTGGGGATCTCTGACGTCATGCCCAACTCCATCTTCGACCAGGACCTGGATCGCAATCCGGCCAACCACGTGCCCCTTTCGCCGCTGACCTTCCTCGAGCGCGCGGGTACGGTGTATCCGGAGCTATCGGCCATCGTGCACGGTTTCGGCCGCAAGGCGATTCGGCGCAACTGGCGCCAAACGTACGCGCGCTGCCGGCAACTTGCCGATGTGCTTACGCGCCGCGGCCTTGGCCGTGGCGACACCGTCGCCGTGATGCTCGCCAACACGCCGGAGATGGTCGAGGTGCACTTCGGCGTGCCGATGGCCGGGTGCGTGCTGAACGCGATCAACACCCGGCTCGATGCGGGATCGGTGGCATTCATGCTCGAGCATGGCGAGGCGAAACTTTTTCTTGTCGATCGCGAATTCGCCGCCACCGCCAAGGCTGCGCTGGCGCAACTCAAGCGGCCGATCGAAGTGATCGACGTTCTGGATCCGATCTACGAAGGGTCCGGCGACCGCCTGGGCAAGCTGGACTACGAGGAGTTCATTGCCGCCGGCAGCGCTCAATTCGCGTGGTTACAACCCGGCGACGAGTGGGACGCCATCGCACTTAACTACACGTCGGGCACGACCGGCAATCCGAAGGGCGTGGTGTATCACCACCGCGGCGCGTACCTGAACGCGGTTTCGAACATTCTCGTCTGGTCGATGCCGCACCACCCTGTGTACCTGTGGACCCTGCCGATGTTCCACTGCAACGGCTGGTGTTTCCCGTGGACAGTGCCGGCGCAGATCGGCGTCAACGTCTGCTTGCGCAAGGTGGAAGCCAAGCCCATCTTCGATGCCATTCGCGAACACGGTGTCACCCATTACTGCGGCGCGCCGATCGTGCATTCGCTGCTGATCAACGCGCCCGCGGATCTGAAGCACGGCATCACGCGCCGGGTCAAGGCGATGGTGGCCGGTGCCGCGCCGCCCGCGGCGATGATCGAAGGCATGGATCGCATCGGCTTCGACCTCGTGCACGTGTACGGCCTGACGGAGGTGTACGGCCCCGCGACCGTGTGCGCGAAGCAACCCGAGTGGGAAGGGCTCGAAGTGGGCGAGCGCGCCATGAAGAACGGCCGCCAGGGTGTGCGTTATCCGATGGAAGAGGGGGTCACGGTGCTCGATCCCGCCACCATGACCGAAGTGCCGGCCGACGGCGAGACCATCGGTGAGGTCATGTTCCGCGGCAACATCACCATGAAGGGCTACCTGAAGAATCCGGCGGCGACCGCAGAAGCGTTTGCCGGCGGCTGGTTTCATTCGGGCGATCTCGCTGTGCTGCAGCCCGATGGCTACTTGCGCATCAAGGATCGCAGCAAGGACATCATCATCTCCGGTGGCGAAAACATCTCGTCGATCGAGGTGGAGGACGTGCTGTATCGCCATCCGGCAGTCATGCTCGCCGCCGTGGTCGCCCAGCCGGATGCGAAGTGGGGCGAAGTGCCTTGTGCGTTCGTCGAGCTCAAGGAAGGCGCAGAGGTAACGCGCGAGGAGATCATCGCCCACTGCCGCAAGTATCTGGCGGGTTTCAAGACGCCCAAGAACGTGGTCTTCGGCGTGTTGCCGAAGACCAGTACCGGCAAGATCCAGAAATTCGCGCTGCGCCAGCACGCCAAGTCGGCCAACGCGATCGACATCTAACCGGGCAGGAGATCGGGATGAACGCACCGGAGAAGAAGATCGATTCGCAGGCGCTGGTTCTGGAGCGCCGTGTCGGTGGGGTGGTGCACCTGACGCTCAACCGGCCGGATCAGTTCAACTCGCTTTCCGAGGAAATGCTCGCAGCGCTGCTTGCCACGCTGCAGAAGATCGCTGCCGATACGACCGCGCGCGTGGTCGTGCTGGGTGGCGCCGGCAAGGCGTTCTGCGCCGGTCACGATCTGAAGCAGATGAAGGCCAACCCCAACGTCGACTACTACCGCAAACTGTTTGCCGACTGCACCCGCGTGATGATGCAAGTGCAGAAGATGCCGCAGCCGGTAATTGCCCGGGTGCACGGCATCGCCACCGCTGCCGGCTGCCAGCTGGTCGCGATGTGCGACCTTGCCGTGGCCTCGACGGACGCACGGTTCGCGGTGTCCGGCATCAACGTTGGATTGTTCTGCTCCACGCCCGGTGTTGCGCTCTCACGCAATGTCGATCGCAAGCGCGCTTTCGAGATGCTGGTGACGGGCGAGTTCATCGACGCCGCGACCGCAAAACATCGCGGGCTCATCAACCGCGTCGCCGAACCCGAGGCGCTGGATGTGGAGATCGCCAAGCTCACCGACGCGATCGTCGCCAAACCGGCGTTCGCGATGGCGCTCGGCAAGGATCTTTTTTACCGCCAGGGTGAGATGGGTATCGAGGCCGCGTACCAACTCGCCGGCCAGACGATGGCATGCAACATGATCGATGACGTTGCGCAGGAAGGCGTGCAAGCGTTCATCGAGAAGCGCAAACCGAACTGGTAAGCGCGGCGGCGCGATTGGCGCCGCGACGAAACCGCTGTCCGTTTTACTTCGTTGCTACCACTTGAACGGCGTGCGTTTGACCGGCGGTGGACTGTCTTTTGTTGCGGCGGATTCAACCGCGGGCACTGCCGCCTGCGTGGCGACATGGCGGATTGGAGCTCGGACCGGGACGGCGAGGGGACTAGGTGCTGCTGCCGGTGCGACGTGCGCCTCTTCGAACGCGCTTACCGACCGCGGCAACGCGAGCACGTACAACGAGAGCCCGATCCAGCCTGCGACAAAAGTTGCTGGAAGAACACGCACGGCGAGATGGCCGAGCCCGCCGCCCGAGGCGGCGAGCTTTGATTCGTGTGCGCCGCGCAGCGTGAAGTCGATGAGTACGACAAGCACCACCCCGGTCAATGCAATACCGCCGAGGAGAAGGCGTCTGCCCGGCAACGGCGCACTCCAGCCGAAAACGAGCAGGATCACGAAGGCATTGAGCAGCAAACCCTGCGAGAGCAGCAACCACTTCAAATGACGGCCCGATGCCGCCCTGGATGGCACCGCCGTCTGGATCCGGTCGAGTTCGCGTTCCAGGTCCTTGCGTCGATGCACATCGGTGCGGCCGGTTGCTTCGATCCTGATCGTCGCCGGTCGCGAAGAGTCACTTTCAGCCCCCGCCGCCTTGCGTGGCGCCGGTGGCGCGGCCATGCCGCGTGGAGTCATCGGCGGCTCGTCGGAATCGTTCGTTACCCCGGCGTGGGGGGCAGTGCTGACAACGCGCATGGAAACCGTGGGCAGGAAGCTGATGCCTCAAGTTTCGACAGCCGCGCCCCGGCGGTCATCGACCGATCGGGCGAACGGTGCTAACCACTTTCAGTCGGCGTGAATTTGCAGCGCAAAAAAAAGACGCCGCACCGGTCAGGCGCAGCGTCTTCTAGATCGTTCGGACGACGACGTTCGGATGATCCGCGTCAGGCGGCGACCCGCATGTCCGAGAAATCGTCCTCGACGAAGATTGGCGGCCGCTGCGCTTCCGGGCGCGTCGACATGTCAAGGCGCAACGTCAGGCAGTATGCGGCGCCACCAGAGCGGTTGAACGAATCCAGCGAAACGACATGCGGCCGGTAGCCGCGTTCGCTCAGTTGCGCGCGCAACCGCTCGCTGGCGTGGCACAGCACGACGTCGCTGCCGAGGCTCACGGAGTTGACGGCAAGGTGATGTGCATCGTCCTCGCTCGCGTCGATCAACTTGTCGCGACCGGCCAACTCCTCGACCAGGGCCTGGCTCGCCGGCGCTAGCGCCGGCTTGAACCACAGGATCTCACCGCGCGGCAGCACGCAGAAGCAGGTGTCCAGGTGATAGAAGTGCGGATCGACCAGCTCCAGCGCGATGGTCGGCACGCCGTACGTCTCGGCGAGCGCGTATTGCATATCGCGGCTGGAACGTTGTCCGTAACCGGTCCAGAGCACGCCGCGGCTGCGATCCCAGATCGCGTCGCCCGCGCCTTCGAAGTACAAGCCCTGCGGCGGCGTGACGATGGTATCGACCACACCGCGTGCACGTTGTGCTTCGAAGAACGCACGGTTGTGCAGTTCCTCACCCTGCCGCTCGGGGCACAGGAAACGCGCCAGCATCACCTTGCGATCGAGCACCACGGCCGAGTTTGCGGTGAACACCATGTCCGGCAGGCCACGCTCGGGCGTTTGCACGTCGATGCGCGCGCCGAGCGATTCGTAGGTGCGCTTCAGCTCGGCCCAGCCGTTGCGCGCGTCGCGCGCCAGACGATCGGCCGACACGCTCCAATTGGCGGGATCCATCCACGGATTGATGCGGTAGCTGACCTCGAAGAAATCCGGCGCGCTCATCATCAGGTGCGCGGTGGGTGTTGCCGCACCTGAAGTGCTCTTCGCCCGTGCGCCGCGTTTTGGCGCCAGCACCAGCGTGCTCCCGTTTTCGCCATCGCTTACCGGCGCCGGCTCGAATTCGTGCAGCGTTTCGATGAAGGTGTCGATGCCCCAGTCGAGCGCCGCACGCTGGATGGTGAGCGGCGGAGCAAAACGAATCACCGTTTCGTGCGTGTCCTTGGTGAGCACCCCGCGTTCGGCCAGGCGCTCGACCAGTGCACGCGCGGAGACGAGCTTGGGATCGAGGTCGACACCGACCCAGAGGCCACGGCCACGCACCGCGCGGATGAGGCGCGAATTGATGGCAGACAGACGCGTAAGCAGATGCGCACCCAGGGTTGCGCTGCGCGCAACCAGACCTTCGTCCTCGATGACGCGCAGCGCCTCGAGGCCAACCGCGGCCGCGAGCGGATTGCCGCCGAAGGTGGAACCGTGGCTGCCGGGCTCGAACAACTCCATCACTTCGTTCGTGGCGACGAAGCAGCTGACCGGCAACAGACCACCACCGAGTGCCTTGCCGAGGATCAGCCCGTCGGGCCGGATGCCTTCATGCTGGAACGCGAACCAGCGCCCCGTCCGACCGAGGCCTGATTGCACTTCGTCGAGGAAAAGAAGCACGCGCCGCTCGTCGCAGAGCTTGCGCACTGTACGCAGGAAACCGTCAGGCGGCACGACGATGCCGGCCTCGCCCTGGATCGGCTCGATCAGGACGGCGCAGGTGTTTTCGTCGATGGCGGCGGCGAGCGAATCGATGTCGCCGAAGTCGAAGTGGCGGAAACCCGGGGCGAAGGGACCGAAGTCGGCGCGGTACGACTCTTCGGTGGAGAAGCCGACGATGGTGCTGCTGCGGCCGTGAAAATTGCCGCGCGCGACGACGATTTCGGCGCGGTCTGTGGGAACTCCCTTGACACGATAGCCCCAGCGCCGTGCGGCTTTGATGGCTGTTTCGACCGACTCCGCACCGCCGCTTGCCGGCAGCGCACGATCGAGCCCCGTCAGTTCAACGATCTTCTGCAGGAAGGGTCCCAGCGTTGCGGTGTGGTACGCGCGCGAGGTGACCGCGACCGCCTGTGCCTGCTCGACCAGCTTGGCGACCAGGCGCGGGTGCGCATGTCCATGGCTGACCGCCGAATAGGCACTCATCATGTCGAGGTAACGGCGGCCGTCGACATCCATCAGCCACTCGCCCTGGCCCGATTCGAGCACGACAGGCAGCGGCGCGTAGTTGGGTGCGGCAACGGTCTGTTCGAGTGCAATCGCCTTGGCGGCATTCATGCGGGGCGCGGTCATGGCAAGCTCCATTCTTAGGCCTGACCAGTCTAGGGAGAGAGAGAAACCATGAAGGACGAGTTGAGCCGGTCACGGCTCCGCTTCCGGCGCTCGCCTGTGGTTGCAACTGCAGAGTCGGCGGTGTAGCCGCATCGTTTGCCTTGATGCACCGCTTTGGTGGGCCTTTATCGCGTTCTGCCGCGGTGAAAATTCGCGTTGGCGCACGGCGGGGTTGTCTCTAGGATGTTCTGCATGCGCCCGCCGAACCCGGACCTAGACCACCGCCACCCGGCTTTGGCCCCGCTCCTAAGGGCAGGTTTTGCCCCCGGGCGGCTGGAACAAGTCCTTGCCTTCTACGACGAGCCGCATCGCGCGTATCACGACCGGCATCACCTGCTGGAGATGTTCGACGCGTCGATCACGCTCGGCCAACGCCTGTCGGCCACCCAGGCCCTGGCGCTGCTGTTTCACGATGTGATCTACGTGCCCGGTGCGGCGCGTGGATCGAACGAAGCGATGTCGGCGCAGTTGCTGCGCGTGTACACAGCGGGGCTCGATCACGCAATGATCGATACCGCATGCGCGATCGTCATCGATACCGCGGAACATGTGGCGCGCAGCGTCGAGGCCGAGCTCGTGCTCGATCTGGACCTGATGCGGCTGGCTGCACCGCCGCTCGATTTCGATCGTTATTCGCGCCAGGTGTTCGCCGAGCAGCGCTCGCTGATTGCTATCGCCGAGGACGCCGAGGCACTCGCGTTTTTCTCCGCGCGCCGCGTCCCGTTTTTTCAGCAACTGCTCGACCGGCCGTGGATCTATTGCACGCCCGCCGGGCGCAAGCATTTCGAGGCATCCGCGCGCGCCAATCTGCTGCGCGCAGTGGGGAACGCCGGGCCGGCATAAGCGCCGGCACAAATCAGGGCAGCGGATAACCGCGAAACGGCTTGACCGTCTGCAGCTCCGGCTTGGACACGATGCGCTCGATCCCGAGAGTCGGGTCATCGGTCCAGGCGTTGGTCAACTCCCGATAGTGATCGAGGCTGGTGCATCCGAGCCGCAGCACGTAGTCGCACTGCCCGGACACAAGGAAACACTCGATCACTTCAGAGCATGAGCGCATCCGCTGCTCGAAGCGCGAGTGGGTCGCCTGGCTCTGATCCCGCAGCGATACCTCGACCACGATGGTGAGCAGGCCGCCGAGCTTGCGTGGTTCTACCAGCGCCATATAGCCGGTTATCGCGCCGGCCTTTTCCAGCCGGCGCACGCGCTCGAGGCACGCGCGCGGGCTCAACGCGACGCGCTCCGAAAGCGCCTGGTTGGTCAGGCGTCCGTCGCGCTGCAGGATCTCGAGGATCTGCCGGTCGATACGATCCAGATCTTTCATCGATCCAGATCCTTCATCGAGGTAGATGTTTCATCGGTCGCGTCCGTTCGTCGCGCAGTCACTGGGCGGCCGAAGTATAGGGATCGACGGTCGTGGCGCGGGTAGCATGCGCGGCCACCAAGGCAGAACGGAGAACACGATGGCGCTGTTCGACACCGAGGCGCTTAACCCCGGCGTGACCCGGCGCGAGGTACTCGCGTGGGCCTGCTACGACTTCGCCAACTCCGGCTATACGACGGTCGTGTTGACGGCAGTATTCAGCGCGTACTTCGTCGGCACGGTCGCCGCCGACGTTGCTCACCCGACCACCGTCTGGACCTGGGTCCTCGCTGTCTCCAACGCCCTCGTGATGGTGGCGATGCCACTCATCGGCGCTTATGCCGATCTGCGCGCACGCAAGAAATGGCTGCTCGTGTGGTCGACGGCCGGCTGCGTGGTCACAACCGCATTGCTGGCGTTGGCTGGTCGCGGCGACCTCGTGTTGGCGTCGGCCGCGATCATCGCGTCCAACTTCTTCTTCATGATCGGGGTGGCGCTGATCGCGGCGTTCCTGCCGGAACTGGCACGCCCCGAGGGATTGGGCCGGGTTTCGGGTTGGGGCTGGAGTTTCGGTTACCTCGGCGGGATGGGAGCGCTGGGCATTTGCATCGGCTACGTCATGTGGTCGCGCGGCCATGGATTGGGCGCCGAACACTACGTGCCGGTGACGATGCTCATCGTCGCGGTGACGTTCGCGCTCGCAGCCTGGCCGACGCTCGCCTTGCTCAGGGAACGTGCGCAACCGCAGACCGAGAGTGTGGCCGGCCACGTGCGCGAATCGTGGGTGCGACTCTGGCAAACGCTGCGCCAGGCGCGGACCTATCGCGATTTCGCGATGCTGCTGGCGTGCGGCGCGCTCTATCAGGCCGGCGTGACGGTGGTGATCGCGCTCGCGGCAATCTACGCGCAGGAGGTCATGCACTTCGACACGCTGCAGACGATGACGCTCATTTTCGCCGTCAACATCACTGCCGCCCTCGGCGCCTTCCTGTTCGGTTATGTCCAGGACTGGCTCGGGCATCGGCGCACGCTTGCGCTGACGCTGATCGGCTGGCTGGCGATGACGTGGATCGCCGCGGCGACGACCAGCGTGGCGATGTTCTGGGTGGCGGCCAACCTGGCCGGCATCTGCATGGGTTCGAGCCAATCCGCGGGTCGCGCGATGGCCGGCGCGCTGGCGCCGGTAAAGCGACGCGCCGAGTTCTACGGTTTGTGGATCCTCGCAACGCAGCTTGCCTCGGTCATAGGGCCGCTGACTTACGGCGCCGTGATGATCGCCACCGGCAACGATCACCGCGTGAGCATTCTCGTAACTGGCGTGTTTTTTCTCGCCGGTTTGCTGCTCATCGCACCGATCGACATGCGGCGCGGCCGCGAGGTGGCCGCGGCTTCGTCTTAGCGGGTCAGGGTCCCAACGTGGCGATGCCGGCGCGCGCGATCTGCGCGTCCTCGCTCGACTTCACGCCCGACACGCCGACCGCACCAACAAGCTGGCCCTCGACCAGAATCGGCACGCCGCCCTCGAGCATTGCCTGCAGCAGCGGTGTGGACAGAAACGCGGTGCGTCCCTGGTTGATCATCTCCTCGTAGGTGCGCGACTCGCGCCGGCCCAGCGCTGACGTGCGCGCTTTCTCGGGCGCGATGTAGGCCGAAATCGGCGGCGCGCCGTCCAGGCGCACCAGCCAGAGCGGATGCCCGCCGTCATCGACGATACAAATGGCGACCGCCCACCGGTTGGCGCGCGCTTCAGCCTCAGCGCCGGCGGCAATCTTCAGCACGTCTTCGTGGGTCAGCACCTTCTTGGTCTGCATGCACGTTCTCCTGGTTGCGAAAGCGCGGACGGCGAAGCTTCAACTGCTCAAGCGATACCAGATCGCACTGGACCACTCGCGGATGGCGATGTGCGCATAACGCAGGCTGTCCGCGTTCGGCACCAGCTGATAGAGCGAAAAAGG
>DASQAE010000629.1:0-2171 GCA_035635915.1 Burkholderiaceae bacterium
CCCTGCTGCCGAACCCCGAACTCGTACGCCACTTCGCCGACGAAGCGATCGGACTAGCCCGCCTCGAGGCGCACTATTTTGCACATCGGTGTTTCCTCGCCCCCAACCAGCTCCTGGGCGACCTTTACCGCGTCCGCCATCTTCCAGCTTCGATCGTGCAGGCCCGCTACGACATGGTTTGCCCCATCATGAGCGCGGACGAACTGGCGCGTGCGTGGCCCAGCGCACGTTATGTCATCGTTCCAGACGCCGGCCATTCGGTGTGGGAGCCGCCGGTACGATCCATGGTGATGCGCGAGGTCGAACGCCTCAAGCAGTTGCTCGCGTAATCGATCGGCGTGCGGGTGACACCTGTTTGCGCTGCACGATCTCGATAACCGTTTGCCGCGCCTCACCGCGATACCGCTGGCGCCTGCCTTCGGCTAGGATGGGGTGACGTCGGCAGCGACGCCAACGGGTGGATCACACAGGAGGCGACATGAAGGTCAGCGACATCCTGCGGGTGAAGGGCAACGCGGTGTTCATGGTAGCCCCCGACAGCACGCTTTCGTCGGCGATCCAAAGCATGGCGGAGAACGACATCGGTTCTGTGGTCATCATGGACCAGGGTGAGTTGATCGGCATCCTCACCTTCCGCGAGGTGATCAACACCCTGCATCGTTACGGCGAGCAGTTCGGCGGCCACAAGGTACGCAGCCTGATGGTGCAGGGACCGCTCACCGTGGGTCCGGATACGGACGTCAACGAGGTGCGCCGGCTGATGCTCGAACAACACGCGCGTTACACGCCGGTAATGGAGGGGCGCACGTTGATCGGCGTGATCTCGTTCTACGACGTCGCGCGCGCCGTTTACGAAGAACAGAGCTTCGAGAACCGGATGCTCAAAGCGTATATCCGCGACTGGCCCGAGCAGGAGTCGGTTAACGGGTGAGGCTTGCGCAGGCCAAGCCGCGCGTCGCAGTCGTCGGCGCGGGCATAGCCGGGCTGGCCTGTGCGCGCGAGCTTCTCGCGCGCGGTGCCTGGGTCACGGTCTTCGAACAAAGCCGTACCGCGGGCGGGCGCGCCGGCACACAGATGGCCGATGCCGGCGGCTTCGATCACGGCGCGCAGTACTTCACAGTCAGCAACCACCGCTTCGAGCCGATCGCGCAACGCTGGGTCGACCGGCGTTTCGTGCGCCGCTGGCGCGGCCGCATCATCGCGTTCTCCAACCACGAGCGTATCGACAAGGTCAGTCCCACCGAGCGTTTCGTCGGCGTACCTGGTATGAGCGCGATCGGGCGTTGCCTGACCGAAGAACTCGAGGTGCGCCTGAACACGCGCGTGCACCGGATGCAGCGGCACGGTGGAATCTGGCTTCTGCATGACGACGGCGGGCGCGAGTTGTCGGTCAGCGGCTTCGACATCGTCTGCCTGGCGATGCCGTCGCCTCAGGCAGTGCAACTGCTCGCGGGTCAGTCGGATCTGAGTACGACCCTGGCGCGGGTCGACTGGGAACCATGCTGGGCGGCGATGCTCGCTCTGACACGCCCCAGCGGCCTGGACTTCGACGGCGCGTTCGTCAATGACGATCCGATCCTGAGCTGGATCGCGCGCGACAGCGGCAAACCCGGTCGTACCGCCGTCAATGGCATTGCCGAGCGCTGGGTGTTGCACGCACGGCCCAAGTGGTCGCGCCAGTACTATTCGATGGAGACTCCCGAGGCGGCGCAATGGCTGGCACGGGCCTTTTCGGCGCGTGTCGGGCGTGCCATCACGCCGCACCACCTTGCCGCACATCGCTGGCGCTACTCGACCCCGGTCAATCCGCTGCCGGCAAACTATCTGTGGGACGAAAAGGAGAAAATCGGTATCGCTGGAGACTGGTGCAACGGGCCCCGGGTCGAAGGTGCGTACCTCTCGGGACTCGGGCTCGCGGAGGCAATCGCCGCGTGACGCGCGTCGACGTGCGGTAGCACGCGGCGCGACTTTTCTGCCCGGCGTTTCGCGCGCTATTTCTTTGCCTAGGATCTGAACGGGCCAACCAAGGAGACCCGATTGTCCGCGCCAAGCCAGTTCGCCCTTCTCAAAGACCGCCGTTTCCTGCCTTTTTTTCTCACGCAGTTCCTCGGAGCGGCCAACGACAACGTCTTCAAATATGCCTTCACGCTGCTCGTCACGTATCGCGCGCA
>DASQAE010000630.1:0-5322 GCA_035635915.1 Burkholderiaceae bacterium
CTCGAAGGTTTTGCCTACGTCGACAGTCCCGCGCGGGTGAGCGGCAACCTGCCTGCCGTCGACCGTCTTGCCCGATCGCTGCTCGCTGAACTGGCTGCGTACCGATGAACGCTCTCGCACCCGCCCTCGAAGATCGCAACCGGCTGCTGCTGGCGTTGCTGGTTGTCAATCTGGCGGCGCTGGTCGTGTCGGGCTGGCGCCCGTACGACCGAGTGACCTGGCTGCTGGAGGTACTCCCGACGCTGGTTGCGCTGCCGGTTCTGGTGCTCACGCGCAGGACCTATCCGCTCTCCACGCTGCTTTATGTCCTCATTACGTTGCATGCCTGCGTGCTCGCAGCCGGCGGCGCCTACACCTACGCCCGCGTGCCGCTCGGGTTCTGGGTGCAGGAGGCATTCGGCCTCACGCGCAATCCGTACGACAAGCTGGGCCATTTCATGCAGGGTTTCGTGCCGGCGCTGATCGCGCGCGAGATCCTGCTGCGCGGCGGTTACGTGCGCGGACGCAAGATGCTCGCGTTCATTTGCATCTGCATTCCGCTTGCGATCAGCGCGTTCTACGAGTTGATCGAATGGTGGACCGCCCTTGCGCTCGGCCAGGGCGCTGACGAATTCCTCGGCACGCAGGGCGATCCCTGGGATACACAGTCCGACATGTTCTGTGCCTTGCTTGGAGCCGCAACTGCATTGCTTTTGCTCTCCAATGCCCACGACCGGTCGCTGGCGAAGTTGCCCGGCGTGCCCGGCCGCTCCCGCCCCCAAGTGTCCACCGAATAGCCGACGACCAGCGGAGGTTTTCCCCCGATGGTGGACTGCCGTCATCGGCTTAACTTCTCATGCGTTGAGCCGTAAGACGGTTTAGAACAGCAAGCGGCGGGAGCCGATCATGCAGATGCGCGTGCGAGAGCAGGGCGACGAAGTCCACATCGAGTTGATCGGCGTAGCAGGGCGTCAGCAACGCGTGCTGCAAGCCCTCAACGAATGCCAGCGCAGCGCCTGTGGGTGTCCCGACGACCAGACTCCGATCTCGCGCGCTGAAATCAACGTCCGCGCCGGTGCCAACGACATGCGCATCCGCCTCAAAGGCAAAAATGGCATGCGATTCGAGGCCGCCGCAATCTACCGCTGCCTGCGCCATGCGCTGATCGAGCGGCCGCAAACTCCCAGCCCGACCGTCGTAGCCGCTTGACGGGGCCTGCGCGGGTGCATTTCGCCCGCGTCTGCAGTCCAATTCCTTCGATTAGAGATGTTCGCAGCCATTCAGGCTTGCGGCGCTCCGGCGCGTGTCCGGGAGTTCGAGGGGAGGTCTCGTGCTGCACAACTTGCGGATTCCGGTCTGTGCTCTGGTCGCGGTCTGCGGCGCCGGTGTCGCTCACGCCCAGGCGGTCGGCGCAAGAGTCGGGACCACGGGATTTGGCGCCGAGGTCGGGCTCGGTTTCAATGAATTGCTTGCTGTTCGCGGCAGTTATGGCGCGGGCAGCTTCGACTACGACTTCACCAAGTCGGACATTCGCTACAAGACCAAGGTCAAACCGAGGATCGGTCTGCTCACCTTGGACGTGCATCCGCTCGGCGGCTACTTTCGCCTGAGTGCGGGTCTGGGCTTTAACGACACGCGCGCCGACGGCACGGCGGATACGACGTCGGGCACGATCACGATCAATGGCACCGTCTACAACACGTCCGAGGTCGGCGCGGTCCAGGGCCGTGTGACGTTCACGCGCACCTCGCCGTACCTCGGCCTGGGCTGGGGCGCACCCGCCAAATCCAACGGCGGCTGGTACTTCACTTCGGACTTCGGGGTCATCTTCAGCAAAGCTACCGGGTCAGTGACCGGCACCTGCGCTCCGACGCTGCCGGCCCCGCTCTGCACTCAGCTGCAGAACGACCTGAACGCCGAGGCGGCGCAGTTCAAGCAGGACGTCGAGAAGTTCAAGTACTACCCGGTCATAGCGATCGGGGCGGGCTACCGTTTCTAGGTCGCCCGGAGGCAGCGCCGGTCCACCGGCGCGGCGTTACAACCGTTACCTCGGCAGGGCGTCCGGCGATCAAGCGCGGGTGCCCGCGAAACAATCACAACGGAGACATCGATGCCTCGCGCTGCCGCCGCGGTCGTCCTCGTACCTGTGCTGTCACTTTTTTCCGGCATCGCGTCGGCCCAAGCCATCGCCGCTCGTGCCGGCAGCACCGGTTTTGGCGGTGACTTCAGCTTCCCGGTCACGGATCGCTTCGGCTTGCGCGCCAACCTCTTCGGCGGATCGATTTCGCACGCAACGACCGAATCGGGCGTCCATTACGACTCCAGGATGCGTTTCGAAACCGCCATGGGCCTGCTCGACTTCTTTCCTGCCAGCGGCCGATTCAGGTTGAGTGCGGGCGTTGCCTATAACAACAACCGCCTCGATCTGCGCGCGCGGGCAGCGAGTTCTTCCGGCACTATCGACATCAACGACACCACCTACAACATCTCCGACATCGGGCCGGTCACCGGCGAATTGCGCTTCAACAAGGCCAACCCGTATTTCGGCGTGGGCTGGGGCAATGGCTCGCGCAACCTGGGCGTCGGCCTTTTCTTCAGCGCCGATCTCGGCATCATGATCGTCAATCCGCGGGTCAGGCTGAATGCGAACTGCCCGTCCACGTTCTCGCCCGCGCAGTGCGCGCAGCTCGATAACAATCTGCGCGAAGAAGAGCAGCAGTTCAAGGACGACTGGGGCTATCACTCCTGGTATCCGGTGCTCTCGTTTGGCCTCGGCTACCGCTGGTAACGCAATGGAGCGCGCTCAGAAGGCAAACGTCATTCCGAACGTGGCACGGCGTGCGCGTGCCGAGTTGCTGCGCACCGAATAAGAGGTGTCGAAACTGAGGCGATCGGGTAGCACGGCATAACGTGCGCCGGCACCCAGCCACGCAGAGCGGAAGCTTTCCCCGAATACTTCGCCGCCGAAGTCGAAACGATCGCCAAGCTTCTCCACCGCGAACCCCCACACGGTCGTGTTCGCGTGTAGCACGCGATCGTGCGCGAAACCAAGGTTGCTATGCGCGAGCACACGACCGCGGGATTCGGTCGCGACCAGGCTTGCCGCCGCCCGGGTTTGTTTGAAGGCGCTGCCCGGAAGCTTCTCGCCCACGAGCGAATACGCCACCGCGACACCAAGGGCGCCGTCGGAAACCGGGCGCAGACCCGTTTTGCCGCCAACCATGAGCACTGGCCAATGCTCGGAGCCTCGCGTCGTCCGCTGGCCCGCCAAGGCAAGTTCAGTACTCGCGCCCACACCGCAGCCGAGCTGCGCCGAGGTGCTGCGCTCGGCCTGCGCCATTCGCGCGCGTTGCTCCGAGTGCACCAGTTCGACTTCGCAGGCGCCGGGTTTGATGACATCGGCATCGTCGGTCACGAACGGCCGCGCGGCGAACGACGGCTCGGTTGTGAGCACACCGACCAGTGCCGCCATCGCAAACAGGCCGAGGCTGCAGCCTCGTGCGCAGGTCAGGCGCGTCAGTGCGCCGGCGGCGGCATCAACTCCACGGTGGTGCATACCGCCGCATGATCGGAGTGGATGCGAGCGAGATCGGGTCCTGCCACCAGGCCGTGCGCATGCGCGTGCCTTTCCGCCAGATGATCGTTGTAGATCTCGACCGCCACGACGCGGGCGAGCTGCGGCTGGCGACCGGCAACAAAAGCCTCCGATACGAACATGTGGTCGATGCGTTCCGGCTCCCCGCCATGCAGTACGGTGAATGCAACATCGCGCCCGCGCGCCGGGGTCGCATGTGGCGCGACGTCGAGCGTATTAAAAAGCACGTGGTCGCGCGGGGCCTCAGTGTCGTCCTTCCAGGACGTGTCGGCCACCAGTTGTGTCGTCACTGCATTCGGCTCGTCGTTGAAGTCGCCCCCCAGCAACAGCATCGAGCCGGCGGGTGTCAGATCGATGACCAGGCGCCGCAGTGCCGCGGCTTCGGCCGCGCGCATCACCAACGCTCGCAGCTGCGCCCGCGCTTCGGCGATCTGGTCGGC
The DNA here is from genome assembly GCA_035635915.1 of Burkholderiaceae bacterium. Classification (GTDB taxonomy): domain Bacteria; phylum Pseudomonadota; class Gammaproteobacteria; order Burkholderiales; family Burkholderiaceae_F; genus JAKANT01. Next base: position 4,015 of record DASQAE010000630.1, read on the forward strand.
CTCGCTTTCGCCGGCGACAAACTCCGGTCGGCGTGACTTCAGGTGCACGTTGAGCAGCGTGAGCGTCGCGCCGCCGGGACCCCACGCCACGCGCGCCAGCAACAGCGGACGCGAATAGTGTGTGTAGTTGCCGCGTTCGGGCACCGTCACGGCACAACCTGGCGGGAAGTCGGTCAGCGTCTCGATACGAGGCTGCCAGGGTGTGCGCCAGATCAGGCCGACCCGCGGTTTGGCGTTCTGGTCGTCGGCCAGCGGCACCGCGAGGCCATAGGCGTGCGGGCCGCTTGTGCTCTGGCTGACTACGTCGCGCAGCGCCTTTTCATGGAAGACTTCCTGCACGAAGACAAAGTCGGCAGCCAGGCGATCGAGCAACGCGGCGAGCCATTGGGTCTTGGCGATGTACTCGTCCGGCCGATAAGGCTCAACGCCGCCGTAGAAGCGCCGCCCTGGCAGCGCCATGTTCAGGCAGTTCAGCGTGGCGATGCGCAGGCGGCCCGGCGGACTCATCGTTCGCCCTTGGAAGATATGGCGCGACGATAGCGGCGGGCGGCGCAGCCGGTCAACGCCGGCCGCGTCGATTCAGCGCAGGCGGTACGTGAACTGAAGGAAGATGAGACCGGGGAACTGCAGATCCTTGCCGAAGTTGCCGCCTGGCAGCACGGTCAGGTTGCCGCCGATGCCGCTCGGCCGATGCTCGAAAGAAAGCAACGGCATGACCACGGGAATCAACTTCAGCGGCGCGGATCCGCGCGCATCGTCGAAACGCGTGGTCCGATACAACAACATCGGCGCAAGCGACAGATCGGCCTCTAGATTTCCTTCGAGCAGACGCACCCCAACCGCTCCGCCCGCATACAGTCCCTGGTTGTTGAAGCTGTCGCGCATGAAACCGCCGGTGTAGCGAAACACGAGGTTCGGATTGCGCGTTGTCAGTTGCACGCCAAGCCCGTCGTGAAAATCGGTCCACGAACGGCCCTGCAGTTTCGGCGGGCTGAAATGATGCGAGAAGCCCGGCAATTGCAGTTCCACGGACTCTTCGGCCGCGCTCACAGCGGCGGCGAAAAATCCGAGCGCACAAGCGAGCATGAAGCGAAGCAGAACGACCATCGGCTTGTCTCGTCGGGGCGCGCAGGAAGGCGCGCACTACGAGACGAACCATATGGGCGTCGACGCTTGGGCAACGACGCAATAAGCGAGCGTGCTTTATGGGTGATCGACGTTTGTACGCATCACGCCGACAGATGCCGCATCCATGCGCGGGAGTTCCGCGCCAATTAGAGGCTAAAGAATTGTGCCTTGCGGTCGAGG
>DASQAE010000631.1:0-8190 GCA_035635915.1 Burkholderiaceae bacterium
GAAGGCGGCCGACGAGGACGCGTTTCTCGCCGCCCGCGACGCGGCCTCCCTCGGCAACCGCGAGCGTTTCGCCCAGCTGGCGCCGCGCCTGCGCAATCACCCTTTGTCGGCCTACGTCGATTTCTGGCGGCTGCAGTTGCGCATGCGCAATGAAGAACCATCCCGCCTCGCCGCCGACGTCAACGCCTTCATATCCAAGCATGCCGGGACCTACGTCGCGGACCGGATGCGCCTCGAGTGGCTGGTGCTCCTTGGCACCAAACACGACTTCGACGCGTTCGAGCGTGAACTGCCGCAGCTGGTGTGGAGCGACGACGCCCAGTTGCGCTGCCTCACGGCGTTGGTGCGGTATCAGCGCAACGAGGGTCGGCGCATCGACGATCTGGCGCGCGAAGCGCGCCAGATCCTTTCCGCCAGCCGCGAGGCGGGCGGTGACGGCTGCTGGACCCTGACCGAGGCGCTGCTTATCGACGAGCGCGCCTACCCCTGGGAGCGCATGCGCGCCCTGGTCGAGAACAATCAGACGACCACGGCAAAACGCCTGGTGGCCTGGCTGCCCAAGGTCGACTCGGCGCAGCTAACAATCGCCGTCGATCGGCCGGCAACCTGGCTCGCCAGCAATGAACGCAAGCTCGCGACGCAACGCGAGCTTGCGATGGTCGCCATCGCGCGTCTCGCGCGCGACGAGCCCGCGCGCGCTGCGCGCTTCGCCGCCGTCCTCGACCCAAGCCTGACGCCGCAGCAGCGTGGTTTGATGTGGGGCCGCATCGGCCACATGGCGGCCTACAAGCAGATGCCCGAGGCGATCGAGTGGTATCGCAATGGTGGCGACCTGGTCGGGGTAGCGTCTGAGGTGACGCGCGCCGACGAGGTCCTTGAATGGCAGGTCCGTGCCGCGCTGCGCGGCACGCGCGACGGTCCGGATTGGCCCATGGTGCGCGACACAGTCGAGCGCATGCCGGCCGACATGCAGGAGGATTCCACGTGGGTGTTCTGGCACGCACGTGCGCTGATTGAAGAGCAACGCACATCCGAAGCTGCGGTGTACCTGCGTTCAATCGCACATCGGTTCGACTTCTACGGCAAGCTGGCGGCTGAGGAGCTGGAGATTCCAATCGCGATCCCGCCACGCGCCCCGGCGCCGACGGCGGAGCAGATCGAAGCCTGGAACGGCAACCCCGGTTTTGCGCGCGCGCTGAAGTTCTACGAGCTCGGCCTGCGTGCCGAGGGCAACCGCGAGTGGGCGTGGCAGCTGCGCGGCAAGAACGACCGCGAGCTGCTGGCCGCCGCCGAACATGCACGCAGTATCAATGTCTTCGATCGCATGATCGCGGCGTCCGAGCGCACACGCGACGAATTCGATTTCAGCCAGCGTTTTCCGGCACCACACCGCGCAGAACTCTCGCGCCACGCACAAGCGGCCGGCCTTGACGAGACGTGGATCTACGGCCTGATCAGGCAGGAGTCGCGGTTCATCCAGGACGCGCGTTCAGCGGTCGGTGCGCAGGGGCTGATGCAGATCATGCCCTCCACTGCACGCTACGTTGCGCGCCGCGTTGGAATGAGCGACTACCACCCTACGCGCATCGTCGAGTTGGAGACCAACCTGCGCCTGGGAACAAACTACCTCAGGCTGGTTTTCGACGACCTCGACGGTCAAGCGGTGCTTGCGTCGGCGGCATACAACGCAGGCCCGAACCGCGTGCGCAGCTGGCGCGCATCGTTGCCGCGCGCGGTTGAAGGCGCAATCTTCGCGGAGACGATTCCGTTCAACGAAACCCGCGAATACGTCAAGAAGGTGATGGCGAACGCGGTCACGTACGCCGCGATCTTCGAGCAGCCGAATGTTTCACTCAAGACCATGCTCGGCTCTGTCTCGCCGAAGAACGCGGGTAACAGCGAAATTCCCTGAGACCCGGTGCGCCGTCCGGCGCATCGCCTGATGTCAGTCAGATCCATCCCGGGGGTCTGCTCAGTGGGGCTCGCGACTCGCAGTGTTTGTGGATCGACCGAGTCGCCTAGAATGCCTCAATAAACTGCCGCGTCTGCCCAGCGGCGTCTCTCATGCGCCACTCCAACGTGCTTGTGCTTGGCGGCTCCGGTTTTATCGGGCGCTATCTCGTCAACTTCCTCGTTGCGCGCGGTTGTCGCGTCCTGGTGCCATCGCGCCGGCGTGATCGCTCGCGCCACCTCATCCTGCTGCCGACCTGCGACGTCGTCGATGCAAACATCATGGATGACGCGACGCTCACACGCCTGGTCGCCGACCAGGACGCGGTCATCAACCTGGTCGGCATCCTGCACGGCACGGAAGCGGACTTCCAGCGCGTGCACGCCGATCTGCCGCGGCGAGTCGTCGCGGCGTGCACCAAACATCGTGTCCGTCGGCTGTTGCAGGTGAGCGCGCTCGGTGCGAGCACGTCGGCGCCATCGATGTATCTGTGCAGCAAAGGCGCCGGCGAGGCGCATGTACTGGCAAGCGCGCTGGCCTGGACCTTGTTCCGTCCGTCGACCGTATTCGGCGTCGAAGATCGGTTCCTCAATCTTTTTGCCAAGTTGGCAGCGTGGTTCCCGGTGCTTCCGATCGGTGGCGCAAACGCGAAGTTCCAGCCGATATGGGTCGAGGACGTGGCCCACGCGATCATCAATTCGGTCGACAACGAAGAGACCTATGGCAAGAGCTACGAACTTGCGGGCCCGCGCATCTACACGCTGCGCGAACTGGTGGAGTTCGCGGCCAAGGCGGCCGGGCATCCGCGTCCGGTAGTCGCTTTGCCTGACGGTCTCGCGCGCCTGCAGGCACGTGTGTTGGAACTGCTGCCCGGAACGCCGCTGCTGTCACGCGACAACCTCGAGTCGATGAAGATCGACAGTGTCGCCAGCAAGCAGCCGTTCGTGCCGGCACCCGAGCTCGGCATCCGCCTTACGCCGATGGAGCCGGAGGCTTCACTTTATCTCGCCGGCATGCATCCACGTAGCCGCTTCAGCGCGCTGCGGGCGCGTGCGCGCCGTTAGGCAGTCCGCTGCGCCGCGTGCGCCGGGGCGAGATGAAGGCCTACGTCGTCGGCGGCAGCGTCCGCGATCAGTTGCTCGGCCGCTCCCACGGGGATCGCGACTGGGTCGTCGTGGGCGCAACCCCGGACGAGCTGATCGCCGCGGGTTTCCGGCCGGTAGGCAAGGACTTCCCGGTTTTTCTCCATCCTCAGACACACGAGGAATATGCACTGGCGCGCACCGAGCGCAAGACCGCGCCGGGGTATCACGGTTTTGTCTTCCATGCCGCGCCCGAAGTCACGCTCGAGCAGGATCTGGCGCGGCGCGACCTCACGATCAATGCGATGGCGCTGGACGAGACCGGTGCCCTCATCGATCCGTTCGGCGGTAAACGCGACCTCGACGCGCGCGTGTTGCGCCACGTCAGCCCGGCGTTTGCGGAAGATCCGGTGCGGATCCTGCGCCTGGCGCGTTTCGCTGCCCGCTTCGGCGAATTTTCGGTCGCCCCCGAGACCATGCAGTTGATGCAGCTGATGGTGACGGCGGGTGAAGTCGACGCGCTGGTTGCAGAGCGCGTCTGGCAGGAACTCGCGCGCGGCCTGATGGAGCAGCACCCCTCGCGTTTGTTCGACGTTTTGCGTGAGTGCGGCGCGCTTGCGCGGGTTCTGCCCGAGCTCGATCGGCTTTGGGGCGTGCCGCAAGCAGCCGACGTGCACCCCGAGGTCGACACCGGCGTGCACTTGCTGTTGGTCGTGGATGCAGCGGCCAGGATGAATGCGGCGCTACCGGCACGCTGGGCAGCAGTGTTGCACGACCTTGGCAAGGGCACCACGCCGCCCTCCGATTGGCCGCGGCACCCTGGACACGAAGAGCGCAGCGTCGAACTGGCACGCAACGTCAACGAACGCCTGCGCGTGCCCGTCGATTGCCGCGACGCGTCGCTGCTCGCAGCGCGCGAGCACGGCAACGTCCATCACGCGCTGGAACTCGATGCAGGTGGTCTCGTGCAACTGCTGGATCGCTGCGACGCGTGGCGTCGGACGGCGCTGTTGGACCATGTCCTGGTCGCCAGCGAAGCGGATAGTCGCGGTCGCTTGGGTTTCGCGGAGACGGCGTATCCGCAGCGTGACCGGGTGCTGCGCGCACTGGAAGTTGCACGCGCGGTCGACACCGGTGCCATCGCGCAACGCGTAACGCGTGCGACCGGCAAAGCGGACGAACGGATCGCGGCGGCGGTACACGACGCGCGCGTGGCTGCGGTGCGCGCTGCAGGAATCTGACTCAGTACGTGCCGGCTGCCATTTCACGCGCCACTTTCACGTAGCCGTCCCACAAAGTGAACAAACGCAGCCCGATCTCCTGGCCCAGCTTGCGATAACACTCCCACTGCCCTTCATCGAAGAACTGGTCGCCTGTCGGCTGCTGTGGGAACGCCAGCTGGTTAAGTGCGTAGAGCTTCACGTCGAGCGGCGCGAATTGCGTCACGCTCGGTTTGACGATGATCAGCAGCGCTTCGCGCGCAAGGCCGGTCGCAGCCGCATCGGTCGCATAGCGCACGCGAGCGACCAGCGCGCAACGATCGGCGCGTGTCGCCGCGTTGCCGAACTGCTCGAGCGTGCCGAAGTACGGACCAACGTCGGCACCACCCTGCTTCAACGCAGAGACGAATTGAGCGATGCCAGGTTCGTCCATGAACTCGATCTCGGCGCCAAGATCGATTCGTGCACGCCGCACCAGATTCTGGACGTCGTTGAACCGGTACTCGGGATCGGCGCCATTGTCGGAGCAGACGATCAATGCGGCACGCCGGCGCAGCAACTCGTAAACCGCCGTGTTCTCGAAGTGGCCGCCGTCGGAAACGCTCCAGCGCAGTCCGCGTTGCCCGTAGAAGCCGCCGCTTAGTTCCTGCCGCACCAGGTCGAACGTCTTCAACGCGCTGTCGCGCTGCTGCCGGCACATCTTTTCCGCGGGCAGCCACCAATAGCCGAGGCGCGCGTTGACCAGCCAGGCAAGGATCGAGTACCCGAGCGACGACATGTGCCCAAGACCGGTCGAAACCGCCGCGCCGGAAATCGCACCCCACGACCCGAGCGGCAAGCGCTCGCAAGTGCGTTGGCGGTCATACGCCTCACGCTCAACGCCGCCTGCAGTCGCAGCCGGCTCATGCAGATCGCTAAATGCGAGGCGCGAGCCGATCTCGTAATCGGGCTTGGCCCACTGATAAAAATCGCAGTCGACGTTGATGCCGCGCGGCCCGATGGCAAGCGTGACGCCCTTGCGGTCCTCGCGCACGAGGTTGGAGGTCTCGGAAAGACTTTCATTCAGCGTGGCGCAGATCAAATGCAGCGGTCCGGCCGACGTACCGCCGTAGTAGCTGCGCAGCGCGACCTCGTCGTCCGGATGTGCCTCGGATACGAACAACTTGCGCGGTTCGTCCTCGCTTGTGAGCGGGCCCTGAACCGCGCGTTGAAACGCGGCCAGGCGCTTCAGATTTGCAGCGCCGAGAAACGTTCGCACCAGGCGCGCGCTGTAGAGGCGATGAAAAGTCGAGTTGTTGAGAAAACCCAGGCTTTCGCGCACGAGTTCGGCCAACAACGCCCACGCCAGCACCAGACCGATCAGCAGCGCCGCGTGGCCGGGCCTCAGCACCGCCTGGGCCTTGACGCGCCAATCAACGAGCCATGGACTCCAGACGACCCACTGCACAAATGCAACCAGCAGCGCCGCAATCGCCAAAAGGCCAAGCAGCGCTGCGACCAGCGCGACCCACTTCTGCGTCCGCACGAAGAGCTTCTTCCAGGTCACCGCGTCGTGCGGCACCATGGTTGAGAATTTGCGCGCGAGCGCCAGCAACAGTGCAATCGCACCGCCACCGGTACCGAGGGTTGCGAGTTCGACCGGGCGTGCTCTGAGTATTGCTACGAAAATGCATTGTCCAAGCGAGTCGACCAGGGCACATGCGAGTATCACCAGCAACACCTTCAGAAGGCCGCTCAAAGCCTGCGTCAGCTTGAGCCGTGCGCGTGCGACCGCCGCGGTGAAAGTCCAGTCCTCGCCCGGCTTGAGCCAGCCGGAGATCCAGAAACGCTGCATGAGCAGCACCGAGACCGCGAGGTAGACGCCGTAACCAAGCAGGTAGACGACAGGATTGGTCCATTGGTCGAAGCGGCCCAGCAGCACACCAAATACCGCCGCAGCTACCAGCAACCACCACGGACCAAGCTTGATCGCGCGCTCCTCCGCGGAAAGGATCGCTTTTTCCTGGCGGAAGACGAGCCAGTACGCCAACACGAGTGGACCGCCAACGAGAACGGCAAGTGCGGGCGCGAGCCAGAAGATGGGACTGGACCACCACGCCGCGCCGGTCGACACGTTGACGTCCCAATCGAGCCCGTCGAGTGCCGGCGCGATCGGCCCCCCGAGACTCAGCCCAAGCAGATGCAGTCCAAGGCGGAACGCGTACACGAAGAGCACTCCCCCCAGCAGTGCCAGTCCGAGCACGTAGTGGACGCCGAACAGGGCGCGCAGATAAAACGCAGCCAAATAAAGAAGATCGCTGGCGCCGCTCGGCGTGAGATAACGCCCGTTTTCGCGTAGCCACAAGATCGGATGAAAGACCGCCGCCTCTTTCTGGTCGCCAACCTGGACTTGCGCCGTCGCGCGATGCGGATCGTCGGTCAGAAGCTGTTCGACCCGTTCCGCCGCCGCGAGCGGCGACTCATCGGGCATCTGTGTGGGTTTGTTTTCCCGCGGCAGCGGGTCCGGCACGGTGAAATCCGATTGGCGTGGCAGGAACAGGCTGCCGAGGAATGCCCCTGTGTAGCCACCACCGGAGACCGTCGACAGGTAATCGACCTGCGGGAACAGTCGTCTTTGCGCCAGGGCCTGGGCGAGCCCGAGCGAAAAAATCGCGCTGCGGATGCCACCGCCTGAAAATGCCAAGCCCACCGGGTGCTCCACCGCCAGTGCTTCAGCGCCGGGCGTGCGCGGCCCCCACAATGTGCGTCGCTGCCGGATCGACGGATGCTCCAGTCTTGGATCGAACGCTTGGTCACCGTGCATGAGCAGTTCTCCGGAGGCCCATTATTGTCGGCGCGCATGATGCCGCCGCGTGTCGCGCGTGTCATCCCGCGCATTCGACTGGCCGCGGACAACGGCGGCTCAGATCAGGCGTCCGATCAGGAAAACCAGGGCTGTCAGCAAGAGCGTGCTGGCAAAGGGAAGCAGCACTTCACGTTTTCCGATACGAAAACGCAAGTCGCCAGGAAGCCTTCCAATCCCCAGCTTCTCCAGCCACGGCTGCAGCGCGGTAAGCACGATCAGTGCGAGAAAAAGCGTGACGACAAAGCGCATCTTGGTGCTATAGCGTGTGCAGCCGATCGCCGTGAGCGAATCCGAGCAGTTGCGCACCAACTCCCCGTCCCACGGCAAGCACCTTGAACAATTCGCCCATCTCGGCCTCGGACAACAAACGTTGGACCGCGCTCGATTGCGCGGGCGTGTGCTCAGCGGCCAGCAGGTCGAGCATTCCGCAGTTGAGCAGAAACTTCGACTGCGCGGTGTATCCGAGCACGTCCAGGCCGGCGTCGTGAGCTGCGTGCGCCAGCGCGGTCCAGTCAACGTGAGCGGTGATGTCGTTCAAGCCGGGCAACCAGAATGGATCCGCGTGGGCGTGGTGCCGATAGTGGCACATGATCGTGCCCATGCGTCGTTGCAGATGGTAGTACTCGCGCCGCGGAAAGCCGTAGTCGATCAGCAGCGCGACGCCGTGCGCGAGCACGTCTGCCAGTTGTGCGATCCACGCGCGCGCGACCAGCCCGATCTCCGAGACATAACCGGCAACGAACGGATCAAGGTCGGTTTCGATTTGTGCGACAGCGGCGCGCAGCGGCTCATTCGCGCGCCGATCTTCGAAGCGAAACGTCTCACCCCGCGCTACTACGCCGCGTTCATGAACACCGTCGTCACGCTTGACGAAGAGGCGCACCGGCAAAACGTCGAGTACTTCGTTCGCGATGATGACACCTTCAAAACCGGTCGGCGGCGCATCGAGCCAGGCAACCGGCCAGTCGGCGAGCACCTGGCGCTGGCGTTCACACAGATCGGCGGATACCTCGACGATCTCGTATCGATCAACCGCAACGCCGGTTTGATCGAGTGCTTCGAGCAGATTGTGCGCAAGACGCCCGGTGCCCG
>DASQAE010000632.1:0-3342 GCA_035635915.1 Burkholderiaceae bacterium
TTCCCGCAGGGCGATTTCTGAGCGCGATTCGTGCATCGATGCTGAGTAAGCAAAGGCGATACGCCGAAGCAATAAGTTTCGCATCAACCTGCACGCTTGGAGCGTCCATAGGCGGGTGCTAATCCGTAGGGCCGAGTGCGACTTGGTGCAAAAACCCGACCGGTGCATGAGCGCGACCTCGATAAGATGCGCCCGACCGTTTGTCGCCATGCAATTCCTACCCGAGCCCCCGTTTGACCACGCGCAGCCAACGCGGGCGGCGGTTCTGCTCATCAATCTCGGTACGCCGGCCGCGCCGACTGCAGCCGCAGTGCGGCCTTACCTGAGGCAATTCCTGTCCGATCCGCGCGTGGTGGAAATTCCCGCGCTGCTGTGGTGGCCCATCCTGCATGGCGTGATCCTGACCGTTCGTCCGCGTCGATCGGCGGCGAAGTACGCAGCGATATGGACGCCCGCAGGATCGCCACTCAAGGTCAACTCAGAACAACAGGCGCTGTTGCTGCGCGGCTGGCTCGGCGACCGTGGACTCGACATCGAGGTTGCACTGGCGATGCGCTACGGCGAGCCCTCGGTGGCAAAAGTGCTGGCACAACTGCAGGCAAAACATGTCGATCGAATGCTTGTCGTTCCGATGTATCCGCAGTACTCGGCGACAACGACGGCAACCGCGTTCGACGCTGTGAACGCGGTCCTGGCGCGCACGCGCAACGTTCCCGAGGTGCGATGGGTCAAGCAGTTTCACGACCAGCGCGGCTACATCGAAGCATTAAAGGCGCGGGTGCTCGATCACTGGCGCAAGGTCGGCCGCGCCGCCGACGAAGGCGGCAAGCTCGTGATCAGTTTCCATGGCGTGCCGCGGCGCACGCTCGACCTCGGTGACCCGTATCACTGCCAGTGCCAGAAGACCGGTCGACTGCTCGCGGAAGCGCTTCGCCTCGAAGCCGATCAATACGTGATCACGTTCCAGTCGCGTTTTGGCAGGGCGGAGTGGCTGCGCCCGTATACGGCTTCAGTGTTGCGCGAGCTGGGGGAGAGCGGCGCAAAGCGGGTCGACGTCGTGTGTCCGGGCTTTGTCGCCGACTGCCTGGAGACGCTCGAAGAAATCGCGATCGAAGGGCGGCAGGTTTTTCAGCGCGCCGGTGGCGGCGTATTTCATTACATCGCAGCGCTGAACGACACTCCCGCGTTCATCGACGCGCTGGTCCATCTTGTGCAAGCAAACACCCATGGATGGGCGATCGACCTTTCGACCGCTCACTTGCGCGCGCAAACGGCAGCCGCGACGGCCGACCGGGCGCAGCGGCGCGGCGCCTCTGGCTAACCGTCGGGATCACGCCGCGCAGCGGCGTCAGCCGCGCGCAGCCAGGGTGTTGCCGTTGACCTGTACCCGGTCGCCGACATCGAAACCCGGTGCGAGCTGCTTGAACGTGCGGACGCTTCCATCGGTCATGCGCACGTCCAGCAAGACGCCGCCGCCCTGGGCGGGATTGGCGGCATCCTGTGCTTCGAGCGCGTGCACTGCGATGACCTCGCCGCAATCGGCACAGTCGACCGGATCAAGATGGACCTCGATCGCAGGCGTGGGAGCGGCCGGCAACGCGGCCGCCTGGGTGTGCTTGTTGACCACTACGATCGCGACCACCGCGGCCACCGTGAACAGCACGACGGGAACCTGCGACCAGAAGTCGCCGTGGTTGCTGATCTTGAGGTGCTCTTGGTTCGCCATGCCGGTCCAGAAGGATGCGGCAGATTGTCGCTGGCTGCCTCTGGCCGGGATAGGCGACTCGATCGCGCGTTCCAGCGAATTCGATCATCCGAGGATTCGCGTTCGGGACCGGGCGTGCACACTTGAAATTGGCGGGGCTGTCCCCACACTGAGCCAAGTCTTTGAATGAGTTGATTCTTCTCCTGGAGGAGCGATGCAGGGACCGGAGGTGAAACCGGCCGCTGAACAAGGCGCAGAACAGCCCGCCGGGGCGGCCAACGAGCCGTCCGCGCTGGGAAATGCCAGCACCACGGACGTCCAAGGCGAGCTGCAGGCGGCGCTCGACGAAGCGCGTGCCAAGGCCAGCGAGCATTACGACCTCTATCTGCGGGCGCGTGCGGACATCGAGAACACGCGCCGCCGCGCGCAGGACGACATCTCCAAGGCGCACAAGTTTGCGATCGAGTCGTTTGCCGAAGATCTGGTCCCCGTGATGGACTCGCTCGAAAAGGCGCTCGACGCCTGTCCGATCGCCAACGAGTCGCTGCGCGAAGGCATCGAGATCACGCTGCGCCAGCTGCGCAGTGCATTCGAGAAGAACCGCCTGACCGAGATCAACCCGCAAGGCGAGAAGTTCGATCCGCATCGCCACCAGGCGATTTCGCTGGTGGCCGCGGAGGGCGTGCCGCCTAACCACGTGGTGGCGGTTCTGCAAAAGGGTTGGATGATTGCCGACCGCGTGCTGCGGCCGGCGCTCGTAACTGTGGCTCAGGCTTGAAGTAGCAAAAAACACACACATTTCACAAGAGAGCGGCCGGCGCCAGCAAAGTGGCGATACCGAGCTGCACCGGCAAACGAGGGCAAACAAATGGCAAAGATCATCGGTATCGACCTTGGCACGACAAACTCGTGCGTCGCCATCATGGAAGGCGATCAGGTCAAGGTCATCGAGAACTCCGAGGGCGCGCGCACGACGCCTTCGATCGTCGCGTACATGGAAGACGGGGAGATCCTGGTCGGCGCGCCTGCAAAGCGGCAGGCGGTGACCAATCCGCGCAACACGCTGTATGCGGTGAAGCGGCTGATCGGACGCCGCTTCGAAGAAAAGGAAGTCCAGAAAGACATCAATCTGATGCCGTACAAGATCGTCAAGGCGCCCAATGCGGATGCCTGGGTCGAAGTGCGCGGCAAGCAGATCGCGCCGCCGCAGGTGAGCGCCGAAGTCCTGCGCAAGATGAAGAAGACCGCCGAGGACTACCTCGGTGAACCCGTGACCGAGGCCGTGATCACGGTGCCGGCGTACTTCAACGACTCGCAGCGCCAGGCCACCAAGGACGCGGGCCGTATCGCGGGCCTCGAGGTCAAGCGCATCATCAACGAGCCGACCGCGGCTGCGCTGGCGTTCGGTCTCGACAAGAAGGGCGAACGCGGCGATCGCAAGATTGCCGTCTATGACCTTGGCGGCGGCACGTTCGACATCTCGATCATCGAGATTGCGGACGTCGACGGCGAAAAGCAGTTCGAGGTTCTCTCCACCAACGGCGATACGTTCCTTGGCGGTGAAGACTTCGACCAGCGCATCATCGACTACGTCGTCACCGAGTTCAAAAAAGAATCGGGCTCCGATCTCTCCAAGG
>DASQAE010000633.1:0-2124 GCA_035635915.1 Burkholderiaceae bacterium
TTCTGTCACGTGATCGAAGTCAACGCGGAGCAGGGATGGGTGGATGTCGAAGGCCTGTGCACCTACGAGAATCTGGTCGCGGGGACGCTCCCCCATGAAGTGATGCCGGCGGTGGTGCCGCAGCTCAAGACCATCACCATCGGTGGTGCGGCGGCAGGCGTCGGCATCGAGGCCACCTCGTTTCGCCACGGCCTGGTGCACGACACGCTGCTCGAAATGGAAGTGGTGCTGCCGCATGGCGAGCTCGTCACCTGCACGCCCCACAACGACCGGCGCGATCTCTTTTTCGGCTTCCCGAATTCGTATGGCACGCTGGGTTATGCGTTGCGACTGCGCGCGCGAGTGCTTCCGGTCAAGCCGTACGTGCGCGTCGAACACGCGCGGGTGCAGGATGCCGAGCGGTTCTTCGATCTGCTGGCCGCGCGCTGCGCCGGTCCCGCCGATTTTGTCGACGGCGTTGTGTTCAACGCGAACGACTACGTCGTCAACACCGGCACGTTCGTCGGCGAGGCACCCTGGTGCAGCGATTACACCTTCGAGAAGATCTACTACAAGTCGCTGCTGGAAAAGGACGTCGATTACCTGACCGTGCACGACTACCTCTGGCGCTGGGATACCGACTGGTTCTGGTGCTCGAAAAACCTGTTTGCGCAAAACCCGCTGGTGCGGCGCATGCTCGGCCGCGAACGGCTGAACTCGCGCACCTACACGCGCGTGATGCGCTTCAACTCCAGGTGGGGTTTCACGCGTGGATTGTCGCGTTTACGCGGGCGCCATCCGGAATCGGTGATCCAGGATGTCGATATTCCGCTTGCTCGCGCCCCCGAGTTCCTCAGTTTCTTCATTCGGGAGGTCGGGGTATTGCCGATCTGGGTGTGCCCCATCGGACCGGAAAAACACGACAGCACATTCCCGCTCTATCCGCTGCACAGCCAGGGCCTGTACGTGAACTTCGGGTTCTGGGATGTGGTCGAGTCGGCCACCGCGCACGAACCGGGTCACTTCAATCGCCTGATCGAGGGCAAGGTGCTCGAACTGGGTGGTATCAAGTCGCTTTATTCGGATTGTTACTTTGATCGCGAAACCTTCGCGCGCGCGTATGCGATCGATCAATATCAGGCCTTGAAGACCAAGTACGACCCACAGCACCGCGCGCTCGATCTGTACGACAAGTGCGTGCTGCGCGCGTAGGGCCAAAATGCGACTAGCGTTTGCGCGCAGGCGCGGCCGCGCGCCGCGGGCTGCGTGGCAGCGAATCCTTGCGTTGATCGCGCAGGAAATCCCGGTCGATGAATTGCGCCAGGTATTCGATGTTGCCGCTCGTCACGCCGGCAGCCGCAAAGTGTGTCTTCCACTCGTTGCAGACCGCTGCGACCCGCGCGGTCTCGGCTTTGGCCTCGGCCGCAGACAGGCCAAAAAACGCTGCCTCTGAAAGGGCGTTCTCGAGCGTCGCATCGGCACCGTCGCGCCCCACGCGCATCTGCTGATTTCCCAGACCCTGCGCGGCGGGCAGCACGTCGAAGGCGGGTGCCAGCACAAGTTGCTGCGCATCGTTCATCAGCAGCACGTGGTTCTTTTCGTGATCGTCGGTGTTGTCCATGAGAATGTTGAACACCATGCGGCGATAAAGCTCGCGCATCTGCTTTTTTGCCAGGTCGTCCTGCAGGGGCGCGCGTCGGCGCAGCAGTTGTGCCAGTTCCGGATATCCCGGCGCGCTCCCTTCGGCGCGCAAAGCGACGAGCGCCGACTGCGCGTGCCGGCGCTCGGTGTTTGCACCGCTGCCCTGCCGATCAAAACGAAGCACCGCGAGCGCATGTCCGTCGACAAGCTCGATGGCGCGCGTTTGCGCGACCTCGATGTCGGCCTTGGCGGCCAGGGTCATGCATGCGTGCTCGACCAGCGGCGCGTCGGTCGGATCGCCGTCCTCTGCGAACTTCACCACCCATTGGGCGCCCTTGATTTCGATCAGGCCCTTTGGCCGGGCACCGCCGAGCGTGGTGCCGGGCGCGATAAGGCGGCGCTTGGCTTCCGGAACCGGCTCGTTTTCCAGCACTTTGCGCACCAGTTCATGTATCTCGTCCACATCGCGCAGGGTCGGCAGTGGACTCGTGCGGTGCGGCACAT
>DASQAE010000634.1:0-3378 GCA_035635915.1 Burkholderiaceae bacterium
CCGCCGAACGAGTAGAACGCCATCGGTACCGGGATCGGCACGTTGATGCCGACCATGCCGATCTTCACGCGCCGCGCGAACTCGCGCGCGGTGTTGCCGTCGGCGGTGAAAAGCGCCACGCCGTTGCCGTACTCGTGCGCATTGACGAGGTCGATCGCCGCGGCGAAATCGGGAACCCGCACCACACCGAGCACCGGGCCGAAGATTTCCTCCTGGTACACGCGCATGAACGGCTGCACGTGATCGAACAGGCAGCCACCAAGGAAGAAGCCCTTGGCGGGCACCTTCAGGGCGCGCCCATCCACGACCAGCTCGGCGCCTTCCTGCACGCCGAGGTCGACGTAACCTTTGACCTTGGCTTGATGCGCGCCGGTGACAAGCGGGCCCATCTCCGAGGTTGGGTCCATGCCGTCGCCGATTTTCAAACTCCGTGTCCGTGTTGCCAAGCGCGTTACCAACTCGTCGGCGACGCGGCCGACGGCAACACAAACCGAAATCGCCATGCAACGCTCGCCCGCCGAGCCGTACGCCGAACCGATCAGCGCGTCGACCGCCTGGTCGAGATCCGCATCCGGCATCACCACCATGTGATTCTTGGCGCCGCCGAGCGCCTGTACCCGCTTGCCGTGAGCGATGCCTTCGCGATGGATGTATTCGGCGATCGGCGTGGAACCGACAAAACTCACCGCCGCCACGTCGCGGTGATGCAGCAATGCATCGACCGCCTCCTTGTCGCCTTGCACGACGTTGAACACCCCGTCAGGCAGGCCCGCATCCTTGAGCAACTGTGCGATCAGCAGTGATGCCGATGGATCGCGTTCGCTCGGCTTGAGCACGAACGTGTTACCGGTTGCCAGTGCGAGCGGGAACATCCACATCGGCACCATCACCGGAAAGTTGAACGGCGTGATGCCTACGCAGACGCCAAGCGGCTGGCGCATCGAAAACTGGTCGATGCCGGTGGAGACCTGGTCCGAGTACTCGCCCTTTTGCAGGTGCGGAATGCCGGTTGCGAACTCGACCACGTCGAGGCCGCGCGTGACTTCGCCCTTGGCGTCCTCGAACACCTTGCCATGCTCGCGCGTGATGATCGCGGCGAGTTCATCGCGATGCGCCTCGAGCAGTTCCTTGAACTTGAACATCACGCGTGCGCGCCGCACCACCGGCGTGTCGCTCCACCCAGGGAAGGCGGACTTTGCCGCTGCGACTGCAGCGTCGACTTCGCTGGCGCTGGCAAGCGCCACGCGTCCGGAGACGGCGCCGGTGGCGGGATTAAAAACGTCGGCTTCGCGGCCACTGCGGCCGTCGACACGGCGGCCCGCCACGAAGTGGCCGATACGCGCGACCGATGCGGTCGTCGCCGGGCTTGCTGCGTTTACTGTTTGAGCATCCATTCGTGCACCGGATCGTTCTTGAATGACCAAAACCGGGTCGGGCCGGCCATCACGTTGAGGTAGTAGGAGTCGTAGCCGTAAGGCACCACGACCGGGTGGTATCCGCGCGGCACGAGCACCACGTCGTTGTTTTCGACCGCCATCGACTCGTCCAGCGTGCGGTCATCGGTATATACGCGTTGGAACGCAAAACCCTGGGTTGGGTTCAGGCGATGGAAGTACGTTTCTTCCAGCAGGCTCTCTTCGGGCACATTGTCGCGGTCGTGTTTGTGCGGCGGGTAGCTGGACGAGTGCCCGGCCGGGGTCAGTACCTCGACCACGAGCAACGCCTGCGCCGGTTCCGTCTGCGGCAGGACGTCGCAGATCGAGCGTTCGTTCAGGCCCTGGCCGCGCCGCGAGCGGAGCATCGATGTCGGTTCGATCAGGCGTGGCGGCAGGTGGCCGCGCGACCCGGGCGCGCTAGCCACGGCGACCTCGGCCTGGGTGTTTGCGGCGATCGTGGCGTCGCAACCCGCGGGCAAATACACCGCGTATGGCGAACGCTCGTCGAACACGCTGGTGCGCGCGCCGATCTCGCGCCACACCTTCTCGCCACTGCGCACGCTGACGACACCACTCAATACAACGACACATTGCTCGCGCGTGTCGTCCTCGAGGCTCAGCGTTTCGCCGCGAACCAGCCTGTATGCCGCGAAGCCGACGTATTTCCAGCCTGCCGACTCCGGGGTCACCTGGACGATATCGCGCCCCTCGCGCCGACCTTTGACTAGCAGCTTTGCCATCTCACGCCGCCTCCTGCCAACTTCCTGCGACATTACGCACCAGCCGCGCGAGGTGCTGATAGCCCTTTTGCGCATAGGCGAAGCTTGGCGCCACGGCCGGATCCTGCTCGGCCTCGACTACCAGCCAACCCGAGTAGCGAGCCTCATGGAGGATCTTCAACAGTGCCGGGAAGTCCACGGCGCCATCCCCTGGAACCGTGAATGCGCCGTTGATGACCGATTGCAGGAACGACCAGTTGCGGTTACGCGCCAACTTCAGTACGTCGGGCCGCACGTCCTTGCAGTGCACGTGGCATACGCGCTCCACGTGCCGCGCCAGCACGGCCACCGCGTCACCACCGGCAAACGTGGCGTGGCCGGAATCGAACAGCAATCCCACCTCCGGGCCCGTCAGGTGCATGAGGTGATCGATGTCGGCAGGGGCTTCGACATAAGCGCCCATGTGATGGTGGTATGCAAGGCGAATACCTTGCGCCAGCAGATAACGCGCGAATACCGTCACCCGCTCGGCATACGTGCGCCAGGCCGCGTCGCTGCGGAACTGCGGGCGTTTGTAAATTGGCACCGGTTCGCCCTGCACCGAATCGGCAACTTCACCATAGACCATCACGCGGCAGTTGTTGGCCGTCAGCAATTTCAGATGCGGTTGCACCGCATCGATCTCTTCGGCAGCAGAGCGATGCACCAGGCGGCCGGAGTACCAACCGGAAATGACCTCGAGCCCGTAACCGGCCATCAGCCGGCGCAGCGTTTCGGGGTCGCGCGGGAACTTGTTGCCGAGCTCGAAGCCGCGATAACCGATTGCCTTGCCTTCGGTGAGCGCCGTTTCGAGCGAGGTTTCGCCGCCGAGCGACGGCAGGTCGTCATTGCTCCACGAGATCGGATTGATGCCGATCTTCACGTCAAACGGATGAGCCATAACTCGCCTTCTGCGACTGCTTGTCCTTTTCGTACGCCTGGCGCGCGGCCTGCACTTGCGCACGTGACGACACCTCGGGCACTGCGACCTCCCACCACGCACCACCGTCCGCCGTCGTGCGGGCAGGATCGGTTCGAATGCATATGACGCTGGTGCGATCAGCCTGGCGTGCCCTGGCTAGCGCGGCTTCCAGTTGCGCAATGTTGGCGACGTTTTCTGCGCGGGCACCGAGCGCCGCCGCGTGGGCGGCGAAGTCGATCTTCGGCGCACCCGGTTGACGCTG